>JAJAYP010000056.1 GCA_026786185.1 Gemmatimonadaceae bacterium | reverse complement strand
GCGCTGCTGGTACCGGTGACGTATCTCGTGGCCTATCCGATCATGGGCATGCTGCAGCCGGTGGTCTTTCTCGCTCTCTGCTTCCCCGCGGCCGCGGTCGAGCGTATCGCCGCGGACGCGGCCCACGCGCTCATCGCCGCCTTCGACATGGTCGCCACGCATGCCGCCGCGGTGCCGGGCGGCGCACCGCTCGTGCTGCCGACACTGCTCGCAGCATGCGCCGGCGGCGCGGCCGCGGTGGCCGTGCTCGTCGCCTGTTCCAGTGAGCGACCGGTCCGTGCATCTCTCGTGGCACTGTGCGCCGGTGCGCTGCTCGTCTGGGAGCCATTCGTGGCGGCGACGCCGCGACGCGTCACCGAGCTGCATCTGCTCGACGTGGGGCAGGGCGACGCGATCGCTCTGCGCACGCGCGCCAACCGATGGATCGTCGTCGACGCCGGTCGAACATGGGCGACGGGCGACGCGGGACGAAGCGTCGTCGTGCCGTACATCGCCCACCGCGGCGGATCGGTGGCGCTGTTCGTCCTGTCTCATCCCCACGCCGACCACGTGGGTGGGGCGGCCTCGGTGTTCGCGGCGCTTCGGCCCGCGCGTTTTCTCGATCCCGGCTACGTCGGCGCCACGCCGGCGTATCTCGCCGCGCTCGACGAAGCGCGCCTCCATGGGGTCCCCTGGCAGCGAGTGCGCCCCGGCGACTCGCTTCAGGTGGACGAGGTGACGATCACCGCCCTTGCTCCAGACTCCGCGTGGACCGCGGGCCTGCGTGACGCCAATCTGGCCAGCACCATCCTCCTCGCGCGCATCGGCGCCGTGCGCGTGCTCCTCACCGGCGACGCCGAAGCCGAAGAGGAGGCGTGGCTCCTCGCACAGGGGAGCGACGCCGTGACGGCAGACGTGCTCAAGGTGGCCCATCACGGTAGCGCGACCAGCACGACGCCGGCGTTTCTCGCCGCCGTGCATCCACGGCTCGCCCTCGTCAGCGTCGGGGCGCACAATACCTACGGACATCCCGATCCCGCAGTGCTGCACTCCCTCGCGGCCACGGGCGCGATGATCGCCCGCACGGACCAGATGGGCACCGTCATCGTGCGAACCGACGGCCGGTCGCTCGACGTCGAGGCGCAGGGTGTGCGTTGGAGCGTGCCCGAGCGGCGATAGCGTCGCCTCCATCGTTCGTCGTCCATCGTCCCGCCCTGATGCTCGCCTGGCTGATCGGTACCTCGTGCAGCATCCCGCCAGGCGTGATCGCTGCCTTCCCGGAGTTGGGGGCGGCGCGCTGGCGCCACGGGGGACTCGCGCTGCGCGTCGGCGGCTGGTGCCTCGGCCTGCGCACCGTGGCGGCCATCACGTTGTGGAACACGATCTGGCTCGCGGATCCCGTCACGTCCCACCCGGAACTGCTCTTGCACGAACTCCGGCACGTCCATCAGTTTCATGATGATCGCGCGTTCCCGCTGCGCTACCTGTGGCGGAGCCTTCGCGACGGCTACTGGAACAACGCGTACGAAGTGGACGCTCGGCAGTACGCCAGAGACCGAGTCGTCGCCGCTCTACCCACCGTCTAGAGGCTCTCGTGGTCTATCATACGGCGACATCGGTCGTGACGATCGAGCGGTTCATCATCGAGCAGGAACGCCTGCATCCCGAGGCGACCGGCGCGCTGTCCGGCATCCTGTACGACATGGCGCTCGCAGCGAAGATGATCGCGAACAAGGTGCGTCGGGCCGGGCTCGCCGACATCCTTGGGGCCACCGAGAATTCCAACGTGCAGGGTGAGATCCAGCAGAAGCTGGACATCTTCGCCAACGATACCATCGTGAAGGCGATGGACCATGGCGGCCGGCTCTGCGCGATGGCCTCGGAGGAAGAACCGGACATCATCCAGATTCCCGACGGATTTCGCTGTGGCAAGTACTGCCTGCTCTTCGACCCGCTGGACGGGTCGTCGAACATCGACGTGAACGTACCCGTCGGCACGATCTTTTCCGTCGTGCAGAAGATCACGCGCGGCCGGCACGGCGAGATGGAGGACATGCTGCAGCCCGGTCGGCGGCAGGTCGCGTCCGGCTACATCATCTACGGCTCGAGCACGATGCTCGTGTACACCACCGGACAGGGCGTACACGGCTTCACGCTCGATCCGTCGATCGGCGAGTTTCTGCTCTCGCACCCGCACATCCGGATTCCTGACGAGGGGCGCTACCTCTCCGTGAACGACTCGTACGAGGCCCAGTGGGATGAGCCGACGCGATCATTGATGCGCAAGTATCGCGGACTCGAGGGAGACCGTCGTCCGCTGAGCGTGCGGTATGTCGGGTCGCTCGTGGCGGACTTTCATCGCAACCTTCTCGGTGGCGGCGTCTTCTGCTATCCCGTCAACCGCAAGAACGTGAACGGCAAGCTCCGCCTGATGTACGAAGCCAATCCGCTCGCGTTCATCTGCGAGCAGGCGGGCGGCGCGGCGAGCGACGGCCGCCAGCGTATCCTCGACGTGACGCCGCAGGCGCTGCACCAGCGCGTGCCGTTGTACATCGGCTCCAAGCGCGACGTCGATCTCGCCGTGCAGACCTTCGCACACCGATCGGAGATGGTGGGCGCCTGACGACGCCGTCCACCCGCGGCGCTCCAGACGCGCCAGGTCCCGAAGTTTGCTCGCCGTCGGGAATTCCGATCGAGCCGGTGTACCGCCCCGCGGGGCTCGACTACGACCGCGATCTCGGGGATCCGGGCCAGTATCCGTTCACTCGCGGCATTCAGCCGACGATGTACCGCGGCCGGCTGTGGACGATGCGACAATACGCCGGGTTCGGGACGGCGCAGCAGACGAATGCGCGCTTCCGGCTCCTCCTCGACAAGGGTCAGACCGGCCTGAGCGTCGCGTTCGACCTCCCGACGCAGATGGGCATCGATTCCGATTCGCCGCGCGCGCTCGGCGAGGTCGGTCGCGTGGGGGTCGCCATCGACACGGTCGAGGACATGCACGTGCTGCTCGACGGCATCCCGCTGGGCGAGGTGTCCACGAGCATGACGATCAACGCGACCGCGGCGACCCTGTTGGCGATGTATGTCGTCGTCGCCGAGGAGCGCGGGATCGACCGGCGATCGCTCAGCGGGACGATCCAGAACGACATCCTGAAGGAGTACATCGCGCGCGGCACGTACATCTACCCGCCGGGTCCGTCACTCGCGCTGATCGCCGACATCTTCCGGTTCGCCGCGACGGACGTGCCGAACTGGAATCCGATTTCCATCAGTGGCTATCACATTCGCGAGGCGGGAGCGACGGCGGTGCAGGAGCTGGCGTTCACGTTCGCGAACGCCATGGAGTACGTGGCTCGCGCACTCGAGGCCGGCCTCGCCATCGACAGCTTCGCGCCGAGGCTGTCGTTCTTCTTCGCGGCCCACAACGACCTGTTCGAGGAGGTGGCGAAATTTCGTGCCGCGCGCCGGCTATATGCCCGATTGATGCGCGCGCGGTTCGGCGCCACCGATGCGAGCTGCCGACTACGATTTCACACCCAGACTGGCGGCGTCACGCTCCAGGCGCAGCAGCCGTTGAACAACATCGTCCGCGTCACCGTCCAGGCGCTCGCCGCCGTGCTCGGCGGCACGCAGTCGCTGCACACCAATGGCTACGACGAGGCGCTCTCACTGCCCACCGCGGAGGCGGCGACACTCGCCTTGCGCACGCAGCAGATCGTCGGGCTCGAGAGCGGCGTGACGCTCACCCCCGATCCGCTCGCCGGCAGCTACTACGTCGAGGCGTTGACGTCCGCGCTCGAGCGCGACGCGATGACGCTGCTCGAACGGATCGACGAGATGGGCGGCGCCGCGCAGGCCATCGCATCGGGCTTCTTCCAGGAAGAGATCGGCCGGTCCGCCTACGAGCATCAACTGCGCGTGGAGCGCGCCGAGACCGCGATCGTTGGCGTGAATCGCTACGCCGATGGCTCGGCCGCGGACGTCGCGTCCGCGCCCGACTACTCTGCGCTCGAACGTGAGCAGGCGGTGCGGGTGCGCGCGGTACGAGAGTCCCGGGACGGAGTCATGGTGCAGCGGGCATTGCTCGCCCTGCGCGGGGCTGCGAGCGGCATGACCAGTGAGGCCGGCGCACCCCACACTCCGCATGCGCCCCTCATGCCACTCATCATCGACGCGGTACGCGCGCGCGCCAGCGTGGGTGAAATCAGCGATGTCTTCAGCGCGACATGGGGCGTGTACCAGCCCGGGCGCTGATTCGGTAAGCAGAACAGTGCGGCTGCTCCCCGGTCAGGAATGTGACCCCCCGGAGTGACCTCTCAGCGACCTCGGCCGTCTGAATTGTGAGCGCTCACCAAGGAGCGCCCGGTTTCAGCCAGTCGAACAGCCCACAGGATCATTTGCAATGCGTCGCATTTCCTCGCTTGTCGTGCTCACCCTGCTCACCCTGAGCGCGTCGGCGACGGCGCAGCGGTCCCGTGGCGCGAGCATGGCGAATCCGTCGCCCGAGATCGGCATCGATGCGGGCGTCACCTTCGGTCTCGGCACGCCGAACAAAACGGTGCTCTCGATTCCCGCGCAGCAGATT
>JAJAYP010000055.1 GCA_026786185.1 Gemmatimonadaceae bacterium | reverse complement strand
GTCGATGATGAAGTGTTCGTCCGGAGTGTTGGTGAACATGCAGGTGCTCGATGAGTGCATGACGCCATCGGCAACGGGGAAGTAGCGCGAAACGGCGGCGCGCAAGGCCGCTTCGTCTACAGGATGGCACCCCCGATCGATCGTGTCCGGGTCGACGACTTCATGCCGGTGATGGTACCGGCCGATCTTGAAGCCGGAGATGCCGTACTCGGGAAATCCATAGTAGCGTCCCTCGTCCGCATCGAGCACGAACACGGGAAAAACACGGGGCGCGAATCGCGATGCCTCCGCGACGTCGAACCACCCGACCACCTGTCGCTCAGGCACGAGTCGCGTGCGCAATTCGGGCACGAGTGCACCCATCCACGGACCGGCAGCGATCACGAGTTGGCCGGCGTCGTAGGTCGCGCGGTCTGTCCGCACCGTCACCATGCCGCCCCCGGCTTTCCACCCGAGCACGGACTCGTGCTCCCGTATCGTCGCGCCCAGCGCGGTCGCGCGCACGACATGGGTCGCGATGCATCGCTCGGGGGTGAGAAAGCCGCCATCCGGCTGATATACCGCCATCATGTCGGGCGTCGGCTGCCAACCCGGGAAACGCGTGCGGAGCGCCTTCGCATCGAGCGTCTCGTGCGGCAGTGAATGCTCGCGGCAACTACGCAGCGAGCCGTCGAAGACGTCGCTTCCCTCGCGCCCCACGTCGAGCGACCCGGTGACGTGCAGAAGCGGTTCGTCGAGCCCGCGTTCGAGCTCTCGCCAGAGCGCGAAGGCGCGACGGAGCAGCGGCACGTACGATGGATGCTCGAAGTACGCGAGCCGGATGATGCGCGTGAGGCCGTGCGACGAGCCGAACGCGTGTCCAGCCGCGTGCCGCTCGAGCGCGAGAACACGAAGACCACGATCCGCGAGATGGAAGGCGGCGGCGCTTCCCATCCCGCCAACTCCCACGACGATCACGTCGTATCCGGGACGCGTCATCTCCCACCTCCTTGCAGTGCATGTGTCCGCCTTCGCATAGTGTGGCCACGGTCGCCTTCCGACAACCTTGACCCGCCGATCGCATGAGCAATCTCCATGTTCTCGACTTCGTCGTCATCGGCGCGTACTTCCTCGTCCTGCTGGGGATCGGGGTCTGGGCGGCGCGCCGAGACAAGGCACTGAGCTCCGACTATTTCCTGGCGGGGCGCGACGTCGGGTGGCTCGCCGTGGGGGCGAGCCTGTTCGCATCCAACATCGGCAGCGAGCACCTCGTGGGCCTCGCTGGCACCGGCGCGGCGAGCGGGCTGGCCGTTGGCCACTTCGAGTGGATCGCGTGCTTCATGCTGCTGCTGCTCGGCTGGCTGTTCGTGCCGTTCTACCTGCGGAGCGGCGTGTATACCATGCCGGAGTTCCTCGAGCGCCGATACAACTCCGCGGCGCGATGGTATTTCACCTGGGTGTCCGTCGTCGGCTACGTGCTCACGAAGATCAGCGTCACGCTGTTCGCCGGTGGAGTCGTGATGCACGCCGTGACAGGCCTCGATCCGTGGACGAGCGCCGGCGTGCTGATCGTGATCACGGGACTCTATACGATCGTCGGCGGGCTCCGCGCGGTGATCTATACGGAAGTCGCGCAGGCGGTGGTCCTCATCACCGGCTCGATGGCGCTCATGTTCATGGGACTGAACGAAGTGGGAGGGTGGAGCGGTCTCCACGCGCGGCTTCCGGCAGACTACTTCTCCATGTGGAAGCCGTCCAGCCACCCGGACTTCCCATGGACAGGGGTCATCTTTGGCGCACCGATCCTGGGGGTCTGGTACTGGTGCACCGACCAGCACATCGTGCAGCGCGTGCTCGCAGCGAAGAACATCTCCGAGGCACGACGCGGCACCATCATGGCCGGCTACCTGAAGGTCCTCTCGGTGTTCATCTTCGTGCTGCCCGGCATGGTAGCCGCGGCGATCTACGCCGATGTCCGCGCGGGCGCGGGGGATACCGCTTATCCGACGCTCGTCACCCGCCTGCTGCCAGCGGGCCTCAAGGGACTGGTGTTGGCCGGCATGCTCGCCGCGCTCATGAGCTCACTCGCGTCGGCATTCAACTCGTGCTCCACCTTGCTCACGTGGGACGTGTACCGAAAGCTCAAGCCACAGGCGACGGAAAAGGAGCTCGTGACCTTCGGCCGGGGATCGACGGTAATTCTCGTGGGGCTCGGGTTCGCGTGGATCCCGTTCATGAAGTACGTGTCGCCACAGCTCTACATCTATCTCCAGAGTGTGCAGGCCTACATCGCGCCGCCTATCGCCGCCTGCTTCCTGTTCGGTGTGTTGAACAAGCGCCTCAACGGCAATGGTGCAATGTCGGCACTGCTCACGGGCCTCGTGCTCGGCACAGCGCGCCTCGGCCTCGAACTCGGCAAGGCGGGATTGGCGCCCGGATCCCTCTCCCTCTGGTTTGCCAGCATCAACTTTCTCAACTTCGCCGCGCTCCTCTTCGTGCTCTGTACGCTGATTCTCGTCGTCGTGAGCTACGCGACTGCGCCGCCACTGCCCGAGCGAACGGCGGACCTCACCTACTGGACGGCGGCGAAGTCATCGCCCGCTGAAGACGATCCGACGAAGCGACGGGTGAACATCGCCATGTCCGTTCTGCTCGCTGCCATCGTTGGCGTGCTGTGGATCGTGTTTCGATGAACGGCGTCAATGGCTGGACAGCCGAGCCGCGAGCGCGATACTACGAGCTCATCGGCTTCGATGCGTCGGGAGGGTCCCGCGACCGCGCCGAGTGACGAACGATCTCTCATCACCATGGCCCTGATGTACATGCCGATTCAACGAAGACCGATCGCTGTCCGCGTACTGCTACTTGCGTCCCTGTTCGGTGCGGCCGCCTGCCGGATGTCCGGCACACCAGTCCTTTCCGCTCCGCTGCCGGCTGGTGCGCAGGCGATCTCGTTCCTGGGCGACACGCTGCGCACATTCCCGCTGTCGCCGGCGACGCGTGAGCGATACGAACGTCAGCTGGCCGACGCGCGCGCATCGTATGAGCGAGCGCCGACGAATGCGGACTCGATCATCTGGTTGGGCCGACGGCTGGCCTATCTCGGGCGCATCCGCGAGTCGATCGACGTCTACACGCGCGGAATCGCCCTGCATCCGCGCAACGCGTGGCTGCTTCGCCATCGTGGACATCGATACGTGAGCGTGCGCGAACTCGATCGCGCGATCGCCGACCTCGAACGTGCCACGCAGCTGGTGAGCGGTACATCCGACGAGATCGAGCCGGACGGCCAGCCGAATGCCGCGAACCAGCCGATCGGGACGCTTCACTCGAACATCGCCTATCACCTGGGACTCGCCTACTACCTGAAGGGAGCGTTCGCGCGCGCGGTGCCGGTGTACCGGCGCGAGATGTCCGACGCGCGGAACGACGACCGCCTCGTGTCGACAGCGCACTGGCTGTACATGAGCCTGCGGCGACTCGGACGCAACGACGAGGCTGCCGCGGTGCTGGTACCGTTCCGCCGGCAGATGAATGTCGTGGAGAACGACACCTATCAGCATCTGCTCCTGATGTACAAGGGCGACTTCGCGCCGGACTCCGTGCTGGCGATGACACCGAGCGGCGAGATGTCCGTCACTGACGCGACGGCGGCGTACGGCATGGGGAACTGGCATCTGTACAACGGCAGGCGCGCCGAAGCGGAGCGCATCTTCCGTCGCATTCTCGCCGGCGGGCAGTGGGGCGCGTTCGGATACATCGCCGCCGAGCGGGAGCTGGCATGGTGGCGCGATGCACGCTGACTTCCGCATCGAGGCTCGCTGATGCTCCAGACGACGCGCCTGCGACTCGTGCCGTTCACGCCACAGCAATTCGTCACGTTGATCGAAGCACCGGAACGATTTGCGGCGCTCGCCGGCGTACCCGCTGCGCCGGGCCTGCGCGAGTTCTTCACGTCGGGTGAGATTCAGGAGGCGTGGCTCACCAACCTGCGCACGCTCGAGCGTGCCGACCCGTGGACGCTCGGGTTCGCGGTCATCCATCGCGAAGTACAGAGTGTCATCGGAAGCGCCGGATTCAAGGGCCCGCCGGATGAGAGCGGCATGGTGGAGGTGGCATACGGCATCGTGCCGGCGTTCGAGAATCGTGGTCATGCCACGGAGGCCACGCAGGCGCTTGTTGCCTTCGCATTCGGGCATGAATCGGTGTCGCTCGTGCGCGCGCACACCCTGCCGACGAACAACGCGTCCACACATGTACTCACGAAGTGCGGCTTTCAGCGCGCCGGTGAGTTCGACGATCCGGATGACGGCCTGGTGTGGCGCTGGGAGCGAACCGAGCGACCTGATTGACGGTGCGCCCCGTGCGCCTCAACTGAACCGCGTCGTTCTCCACAGCGCGGCGCCCGATGCCGCGGCCACACCGAACATGACCAGCGCGAGCACGGCCGCCCAGCCCCAGCGCGCCTGGATCTGCCGCGCGCGCGCCACGGCCGCGAACGCCACGAGCACGGCCGTGGAAAAGCCGACGATGGTCCAGTCGACCCAGTTGCGGCCGTGCGTCGTGACGTGCGCTTCACGACCCAGTGATCGGGCCCGTGTGAAATCCGCGTCCACGCCATATCTCGCTGCTTCACGCGCCGCCGTGTCCTGCCAGGCCTGATGCTCGCGGCGGCTCACGCTGGCAAGCGCGATGACACCCGCGCCGAGCGCCATGACGAGTGATCCGCCGATCACCTGCGAGAGGAGCAGATTCGACGCGCCGCCGAACTCGGCGAACACGAGCACGCCCCACAGCAGGCCCCAGAGCTGATTCGTGTTCGAGAGCGGAATGCCGCGCGTGATGCCGGCATACTTCACGGCGTACTGCTGGAACAGGTCGCCGATCACCCAGACGAACCCGCCGAGCAGGAGCCAGAAGAGCACGGGCAGCGCCGCGCGCAACTCACGCCAGAGCGGGAGCACGCCACCGGAGAACGTCGTCGCGATGGCCGTCATCATCACGAGCTCGCCGATCGTGAAGAAGGTGATGAACGCGAGAGGGCTCATCCCGGTGAGGTAGGCCTTGCGATACGGGATGTACATCGTGCCCCACAGCACGCCGGCCGCGAGGGCGGCGATGATGCCGCGCGTCGCGTTGCCCGGTGTCGTGTGCGCGGACGACGCCACGGCGAGCGCGGTTGCGCCGGCGAACATCAGCAGCGCACCGCCGATCACGCCCATCCAGCGGCGCCAGTCCGCATCGTGCAGCTCCTTGAACAGCACCACGCCCCAGAGGATGCCGAGCAGGCTGTTGCTGTTCCAGAGCGGGAAGGCGATGCTGAGCCCCACGTCGCGAATGGCGAAGATCGTGAGCGTGTTCGCCACCGCCCACATCGCACCGGCGAGCACCGACCAGACGATGAGGTGTGGTGCTTCGCGAAAGTCGGCCCGGATATACGACGTGCCCTGAATGAGCGCCGGCAGGCTCCACCGCGCCAGGAACACGCCGAACACCATGGCGAGCGAGACGACCACGGGGGAGAGGCCGATGGTGACGAGCTTCGTCGGCGCCTCGGCTGCCCCGAGCCAGACCCCGGCGGCGAGCCCGCACACGATGCCCAGTCGTTGCAGGTGACGCAATCGCGATGCGTCAGCGGGTGCATCAGTCACGACGTCGGTGCGCGCGTCAGCCGCCGTCGTCAACCGATCCACCGGAGCACGAGCAAGCCGCCGATCAGAACGATCACGGGAATCCAGAACTGGACGTCCGTGAGGACGGAGACGAGTCGATGCCGGGTTGTGTCGTCGCGTTCGTTCATCGCCGGCAATACTCTCACCGCGGCGCGAGTGGCGCAACATCCGGATCGACCACATATTCGCGCGCATGACCGCACAGCAGAGCTACGACGCGATCGTGGTGGGATCCGGCATCTCCGGCGGGTGGGCAGCCAAGGAGCTCACCGAGCGCGGATTGCGCGTGCTGCTCCTGGAGCGCGGCAGGAAAGTCGAGCACATCCGCGACTACCTGAGCGCGACGAAGGCGCCGTGGGATTATCCGCACCGGGGCGGGCGCACGCACGACATGGTGCGCCGGTACCCCGTGCTCAGTCGAGACTTTCCGCTGAACGAGAAGAACCTCGATTGGTGGGCATCGGACACCGAGAGCCCTTACACCGAGGTGAAGCGCTTCGATTGGTATCGCGGGTACCAGCTTGGCGGTCGATCGCTCATGTGGGGCCGCTGCAGCTTTCGGTGGAGTGATCTCGATTTCGAGGCGAACGCGAAGGACGGCATCGCCACGGACTGGCCGATCAGATACGCGGACGTCGCGCCGTGGTACAGCTACGTCGAGCGGTTCGCCGGCATCGCCGGCTCGAAGGAAGGCTTGCCGCAGCTCCCGGACGGAGAGTTCCAGCCGGAAATGCCGCTCAACTGCGCGGAGCTGCTGCTTGCCGAACGGATCGCGAAGATGCATGGCGGGAGGCGCCGCCTGATCTCGAGCCGCACGGCCAATCTGACACGACCGTTGCCGGGTCGCAGCGCGTGCCAGTATCGCGACGCGTGCTGGTTGGGTTGCCCCTATGGCGCGTACTTCAGCACGCAGTCGTCCACGCTGCCGGCCGCCATGGCGACAGGCCGACTCACGCTCGAGGTATTCGCGATCGCCAGCGAGGTGCTGTACGACAGGGATCGGAAGCGCGCCACGGGTGTGCGTGTCGTCGATGCGCTCACGAACGAAGTCGTCGACTACCATGCGCCGATCGTCTTCCTCTGTGCGTCGACGCTCAACTCGACATGGCTGCTGATGCGGTCCGCCACCAGCGTGTGGCCCGGTGGACTGGGCAGCAGCTCCGGAGAGCTCGGGCACAACCTGATGGACCATCACTTTCGCGCCGGTGCCGAAGGGCGGATGGAAGGGCTCGACGACAAGTACGTGTACGGTCGCCGGCCGAACCCGTCGTACATCCCGCGCTATCAGAACCTGGCGGGCGACAAGCGACCGTACCTCCGCGGCTTCGGGTATGAGGGCGGTGCGAGCCGCGAGAGCTGGTCGCGCGCGGTCGCCGAGCTGGGCGTGGGTGGCGCGTTCAAGGACGCAATGGCGCAGCCGGGCGAATGGACCATTGGCGCAACGGCATTCGGGGAGATGCTGCCGAATCACGCGAACCACGTGACGCTCGACGAGACCCGCAAGGACAAGTGGGGGTTGCCGGTGTTGAAGATCGACTGCGCCACCGGCGAGAACGAGCGGCTCATGCGGAAGGACATGATGTCGGACATGGCCGAGATGATGAGCGCCGCCGGTGTGAAGAACGT
>JAJAYP010000054.1 GCA_026786185.1 Gemmatimonadaceae bacterium | reverse complement strand
GGCTACCTCGGCGCCCAGCGCTCCGCGCGCGCGCCGCGGCAGGACTACGCCCGCATCCCCGACGTGGTGCTCCTCAAGCCCGACACCGCCGTCACGCTCGTGCAGCTCGGCGCGGGGAGCGACGCTCAGGTCGCGCGCGCCAGCACGGTGAGCGACGCCGACGGCACTCGCCGGGCGACGTTCATCTTCGACGCCGGCACCAGCGCCACCATCACCAGGGCGGACGGCACGACGCAGCCGGCGACGGCGCTGTCCATCCGCGTGACCGAGTTCACCGTGGGCGCCTCGGGCAAGGCGGCGATGCCGGCCGCCCTGCCGCCGACGAGCGGCTACACTTACGCCGCCGAGCCGACGGCCGACGAGGCCGTGGCCGTCGGTGGCACGGTCACCTTCTCCAAGCCCGTGTCGGCCTACGTCGAGAACTTTCTCGGCTTCCCCGTGGGCACGAAGGTGCCGCTCGGCGCGCTGGACTGCGCGTCGGCCAACTGGGCGGCGCAGCCGGACGGGCGCGTCGTGCAGGTCCTCTCGGTGGACGGCGGCATCGCCACCGTGGATGCCAACGGCGACGGGCTCGCCGACTCCGACTCCCTGCTCGTGGCGAACGGCTTCAGCGTGGCCGAGCGGACGCGACTCGCCGCGACGTATCAGCCGGGCGCGGCGCTGATGCGCACGCGGCTGTTCGGGCTCTACCCGTTCGACGCGAACCTTCCCTTCAAGGCCCTCGGCGTGGACCCGGTGGTGGTGGCGGCGCCCGGCTGCGCGTCGGCGACACGGGACATCGTCAAGTGCGACGTGCGGAACGCGACGCAGGCGGTGGCGGTGCCCGGCACGCCGCTCACGCTCGCGTATACGAGCGCGCGGTCGGTCGCGGCGGCCGATCGCACGCTCGACATCCCGATCACTGGCACCGTGATGCCGGCCGATCTGCTGGGGATGTACGTGCACGTCACCGTCGCCGGCCAGACGACGGAGATGCAGTGGCTGCCCGCGCCGAACGTGACGTACCACTACGTGTGGGACGGCAACGACGCGTACGGCCGGCCCGTGCAGGGCAATCCGACCGTCGTCGTCGAGCTCGGGCATCTCTTCCCGGCCGAGTATCAGTTTCCGGCCGAGGTGGCGCAGAGCTTCGGGCTGACCTGCTCGCAGCCGGCGGTGAACGGGATGCAGGGCTGCCGCACGCTGCTCCAGAACAAGAGTGCCGAGTACACCGAGCGCCATTCGTTCTGGCGCGTGTCGACGGCGGTCACGAAGCTGGGCGGTCTCGACGCGAAGGCCCAGGGGCTGGGCGGCTTCGACTTCAACGTGCACCATCAGTACGACCCCGTCGGGCGCGTGCTGTATCTGGGTGACGGGACGACGCGCGTCGCCGACGCGATCACGCCGGTGATCACGACCGTGGCGGGGAGCGGCCAGTCGGGTGTCGCGACCGGCGACGGCGGCCCGGCGACGAAGGCGAAGCTCGCTTATCAGGCCCTGTTCGGCATCGCCGCGCTGCCGGACGGGCGGATCCTCGCGGGCAACGCCGGCTACCTGCGCATCGTCGGGACGGACGGGATCATCACTCGCTTCGCCGGCTGGGCGCGGCCGATCACGAACTTCCAGTACGGCTACGACATGGTGTGGACGGCGGAGAACACCGTCGTCGGCGAGAACGGCCTCAAGGACTCGACGTACCTGAACGGGCCGGCGTATCCCGCGATCGGGGCGGACGGCACGATCTACCTGGCCGACAACGGCTGGTCGGGCAGCCGCCTCCTGCGCATCACGCCGGATGGGCGGATGACGCGGGTGGCCGGCAAGCGCTATGGCGCGGCGCTCCGGGAAGGGATCCGCGTGACCGATGTCGCGCTCGGGTCGATCAATGCGCTGGCCGTCGATGCGTCGAACGCCCTCTACTTCACCTCGGCGAACGAGCCGAATCGCGTCTACCGCATCGGCGCCGCCAGCCTGCTGAACGTGTTCGCCGGCACGGGGCCGGTGGGCGATCCGGTGGAAGGGGCACCGGCGTCGTCGACGAAACTGCGCAGCGTGACCGCGCTCGCCACCGGGCCTGATGGCAGCGTGTACATCGGGATGAACGACATCTACAGCTACGCGCTGCGGCGCATCAGCCGCGTCACGCCGGATGGAGCGATCCGCACCTTCGTGGGGAACGGGACCCAACAGGCATGGCTCTCGACCGAGCGGCTGAAGGCGGCGATCGGGTGGGGGGTGAACGCGATCGCGGTGAGCCCGGAGAACGTCCTCTACTTCAACGACGGGAACGGCGTGCTGTCGGTGACGCCGGACGGGCTGCTGCACCGCGTGGCCGGCTACGAGGGTTACGGCGGCGGCTTCAGCGGCGATGGCGGCCCGGCGCTGCGTGGGCGGGTCAACGGGATCTCAGGGCTCGCCGTGGCGCCGGACGGGACGCTGCTGATCGCGGACTTCTACAACGCGCGCATCCGGAAGGTGGCGGCGTCGATGCCGGGGTTTACGGGTGGGGCGTTCATCGTGGCGAGCGAGGATGGGAGTGAGTTGTACAGCTTCGATGCGGCGGGGCGGCATCTGAAGACCACCAACGCACGCACGTTGACCACTCGTTGGATCTTCTCGTACGACGCCAACGGTCGAGTGGCAGCGCTTCACGATGCGCGGGGAGGGGAAACACGCATTGAGCGAAGTGCCGACGGGACGGCGAGCGCCATCGTCTCGCCTTCTGGGCAGCGACTCGGCTTGCGGCATGACGGAAGCCAGAGTCTCAGTGGGCTGCACACACAGGGAAGCGACTCGCTCGCCATCGCGATCAGTGGCGACGGGCTGCTGCTCGGGATCAACGATGCAGCCGGGCAGGCCACGAGCGGAGCTACCTACGATAGTTCTGGCCGCCTGACCGGACTGTCCGACGCATATGGTGGCTTGATCGCACTCTCTCCCACCGGTGACCGCCCCTCGAAGGTGGACTTGGCTCGCCCAGGTCTCGGCTCATCGACGGTCTCCGATATCATCCTCCCTTCGGGGGCGAGAGAAACAATGACGCAAGCGTTGCCTGGAGTACTCGTTAGGCGCACCACCAATCCTGACGGGCAGACGACCACCGAATACCCGGATGGACATCGGGTCACACGTACCCTATCTGCCGACTCGCGGCTCGGAATGCAGGCTCCGACGAGCGACCAAGCAATCCGGATGCCGTCGGGGCTCACGCGCGTCAGCCACACGCGTCGTGGATCGGAAGATGGCGACCCGTCGGACATCTTCAACGTAGGGATTCGCATCGACACGTCGTCAATAAATGGACGCAATACGATCACACGTATCGACCGGGTGGATCGAGTGGCTACCCGTACCACCCCGGCCGGTCGTACTACCCGGATCGAATATGATGCGTTCGGTTACCCACTGACTTTCGTGACACCGGGCGGAGTGGCATCCCTTCGCTCCTACGACAATTTCGGTCGAGTCACGGACCTCGTGGAGGGTGGGCGGCTCACGACATTCGACTACGATGCCCTCGGCAGATTGAGCAAGCGAGTCGATCCGGCTGGGCGCGTGGAAGGGTTCAGATATGCAGGGTCCGGCCAACTCGCCAGCCACTCCGTCTCAGGCCGACCCACGGTGACCTACGCCTATGACGCCGCGGGCAGGCTCTCGTCCGTGACACCAGCGGGACGGCCGGCGACGCGGCTCGCGATGAATGCCGCGAACATGATGACCATGTACGTCGCTGCGGGAGCGGATTCGGCGACCGAAGCGATCCGCTACGAATACGGAACCGACGGCCGCATTCGCGATGTTCGCCGCGCAGATGGCCAGACGATCAGGGTCGAGTATGTCGAGAACTCACCGAACCACGCAGTCGTCCTTCCGGACGCGGACACGCTGAAATTTTCTTACGGCGCATCCACAGCAATGTTGACGCGGCGACACGCACGCGAGGAGCCACGCTCGAGTACGCGTACGACGGACTCTTAGAGCGGAGTCTGAAGTGGAGCGGCCCGGTCACGGGCACAGTCACGATGCAGCACGACGCTGACCTCCGCGTCAAGGAAGAGCGTATCAACGGCGCGCTGCCGGTGGCGATCGCGTACGATCTGGACGGCCTGATCACGCAAGTGGGCGACATGTCGCTGGCGCGAGACGCGGTGAGTGGCGGCATCAACCGGATCTTCGTGAATGCGGCGGTAACCACCTACCAGTATTCACCTCATGGGGAGTTGGACTCAGCCGCCACCATCGTCGGCGGATCTCCGATCTACGCGCTCAAGACGCAGAGGGATTCGGTCGGCCGGGTGGTATGGAAGCGTGAGATACTGCTCGGAGCAGAACGCGTCCTGACGTTCTCGTACGACTCCAGCAGCCGCCTCGCCGGTGTCACGACGAACGGGACGCCGACGTCGTCGTACGACTACGACATCGGTGGCAACGTCATGAGGGTCACGACGAGCGCCGGGACTGTCGCGGCCACCTATGATCAGCGCGATAGGGTACAGCGTTTCGGCGATGTGACATTCGCCTACTCGCGCAACGGTGAACGGCGTCTCCGTGTGAGCCCGATCGACACCACCGAGTACGGCTTCGACGCTCTCGGCGACCTGGCCTCGGTTCGCCGAAGCGGCGGCTCACTGGTCACCTACGATGCCGACGCAGCCGGGCGTCGCGTGCGGCGGAAGGTGAACGGAGTGACCACCAATCGCTGGCTGTACAACGCCGGGCAGTCACCGATCGCCGAGGTCGACAGCGCGGGCACCGTCATCACCCGGTTTGTCTATGGCGAACGGGGAGAAGTGCCGGAATTCATGGTGCAGGGAGGCCGGAATTTTCGCTTTATCCTGGACGGGCTCGGGAGCGTGCGCGCGGTGGTCGACGCGATGACCGGTGTCGCCGCCCAAGTGATCGACTACGATGCATACGGTCGGATTACGAATAACTCCAACCCCGGCTTACAGCCTTTTGCCTATGCGGGGTGCCTGTATGACGCGATCACCGCGCTCTGCCGATTCGGAGCGCGGGAATACGATGCGGAAACGCAGAGCTGGCTGAGTGGCGATCCTGCGCTCGTCGACGGCGGTGACGTCAATGCATTCGCTTACGCCCACGGCGACCCGATCAACCGTGTCGATCCCTCCGGGCTGGCGGACGACAATCTCCCGGCGCTCACCGCCGCGACCGACATCCAGGCTGGGTTGCTTACCTTGGTCACCGGACACTATGCCGGAATCAATGCGAAGGCCTACGC
>JAJAYP010000053.1 GCA_026786185.1 Gemmatimonadaceae bacterium | reverse complement strand
GCATGCACGGGAGGCGCGGCGGGCGCTCGTGGCACGGACCTGTCGGGCCTGTTCGGGTCAGGACCGTCGTGCCCGCGTCGCTTCTTCTTCGTCATCGGCTCGCGCCTGCTTGCGGGCGCGACCATGAGGGGCCGGCGCAGTCGCACAGCACGCGCAGGTACCCCACCAACTCGCGGACCTGCGCTCGCGTGAACGACTCGCCGAACGGCGGCATCCGGTTGCTGCGGTTCAGGATCCGTCCTCCACCATGAATCCCGTCCAGCAGCGCACCATCGGTGCGGGTGGACATGTACGCTTTGTCGGCGTGTGCAGTGGGCTGCACAGGCAGATAGCGCGCATTCCATCCGTCGCCCTCGCCTGATGCACCATGGCAGTGCGAGCAGGTACGCGCATACGCGTCGGGCGCGCCGTCACCGTAGCGCGGCTCGAGCACGGGATGCTGCGCGAGCGATAGCGACGCGGGCGCCGGCGCACTCGAACGTCGCGAAGCGATGTAGCTCGTGATGAGCTCCTGCGTCGTCGCCGGCATCGGCACGCGTGCCATGATCGTGGACGGCACGGTGTGTCGCGGATCGCGGATCATCGCCGCCACCCACGCGGGCTGGAGCCGCGCACCGGCATTCGAGAGGTCGGGTCCGATCTTTCCGCCGTCGCTTCCGATGCGGTGGCAGCCGAGACACGACAGCTCGTCGCGCAGCAACGCCGTCGCCTTGGCCTCGGCGAATGGTGAGAGCGCACGCGGGGTGAATGACGGCAGCGCCACGCGCCGTACCGACAGATACGATGCGATCGTCGCAATTTCCGACGACGTCAGACGGAAGTCGGGCATGCGGCTACCCGTGCCCGGATATGCACCGTACGGACGCACGGCATGTGGGCGTGCGAGATACGCACTCAGCCACGCCGGCTGCACACGAGATCCTTCCGTGGAGAGACCCGGTCCCGCGCTCCACGCGCTGATCCCTTGATGGACGTGGCATCCCGCGCAGTTGAGGCCCGCGAAGATCCGGCGTCCGAGCCCCGCCTCCGCGTTCTTGCTGGCTGCCCGCGCGGAGCGATGTGCGGTCTTCTGCGCATCGGTCGCCGGCGCTCGCAGCGATCCCGTGCCAGTCGACGCGACGAATGCCGCGAGTGCCACGCGCTCGGCGTCGTCGAGCCTGAAGTCCGGCATGCGCGCCGGTGATGAGTCCCGCGGGCCCGACCCGCGTGCCATGTAGGCGAAGAGCCACGCCTCGTCGTATCGCGCGCCGGTTGGGCCGAGTGGCGGCGCGGTGCTCGTGCGCGCGGGCATCCCGGCGTGGCAACCGGCGCAGCCGAGCGCTCCGATGAGCGCGGCGGCATCGGGCATCTGCGACGCGGCGCGCGCGGGCCACCACGTCAACGACAGCAGGGCGAGAATCGCATAGCGACACCGATCCCGACCGTGCTGCATCAGCTTCGCATCACCCCAGTTGCGAGTCCAGGGCCAGCAGACTTCGCAGCAGCACGTTCGCCCCGTTGGTGATGTCGCCGGCCGTACTCAGCTCACGCGGAGAGTGGCTGATTCCCTCCTGCGATGGTACGAAGATCATTCCCGTTGGGCCGATCCTCGCCATCGCCTGCGCGTCGTGCCCCGCGCCGCTCGGCAGTTGCCGAGTCGTGAGCTCCAGCTCTTTCGCGCTGCGGGCGATGACTGCGCGGAACCGCGGGTCCGTCACCGCTGGAATGTCGGTGTGAATGTCCTGGTACGCGAACGAGGTGCCGGTGTCGCGCGCGATCTTCTCCGCGCCGGCCACGATCCGTCGGTAGACCATCATGATCTTCTTCGCGTCGAGATCGCGCAGCTCGAGCGTACACACGACCTTGCCCGGCACCACGTTCGGCGCACCCGGGAACGCCTGGATGCGGCCCACCGTCCCGACCTGCCGGCCGGGAATGGAGATCACCGTGCGGTTCACCAACTCCACGAATCGCGCCGCGGCCAGCAGGGCGTCACGTCGCGCGTTCATCGCCGTCGTGCCGGCGTGATTGCTGAAGCCGGTGACGGTGACCTCCCACTGATTGATCCCCACGATGCCGTCGACCACGCCGATGTTCACGCGATCGCGCGCGAGCGTGCCACCCTGTTCGATGTGCAGCTCGAGATAGCCGGCGATCGATCCCGGCATGCGCCGCACCTCCGCCAGCTTCGCCACATCGCCGCCGAGGAACGCGATACCTTCGGCGATCGTCTTCCCGCTGCGGCTCACGTTCGCGAGCTCGCGCGGATTCACGTCGCCGCTCACGGAACGGCTGCCGTACAGTCCACCCTCCTCGTTCTGCCAGATCACGACTTCCAGGGGGTGCCGCGTGACGATGCTGTGTTCCGACAGCGTCTGCGCCACCTCGATCGCGCCCATGCTGCCCACCTGCCCGTCGAAGTTGCCGCCTTCCGGCACCGAATCGATGTGCGAGCCCACCAGCATCGGCCGCAGCGACGCATCCTGTCCCGCTCGACGACCGATGATGTTACCGGCCGCGTCGATCGTCGGTTCCAGCTTGGCGGCGCGCATGAGCTCCATCACGTAGGCGCGCGCTTCCCGGTCGGCATCGCTGTATGCCACGCGCGACACGCCGCCCACCGCGTTGCGTCCGAACCTCGACAGCTCGGTGAGATGTGCGTTGAGACGCCCGCCGTTCACGCGCGGTACATCCACGCGCAGCGCGGCGAACAGGTCACGGGGAAGCGCCGCGGTCGCGGCGGCACCGATCAGCGCTGCGTTGAACTGTCGTCGATTCATCATCGTGTCGGTTGATGCAGGCGCGCGTGTGCGTCCGCCCGCGTTACGGATTGGAAGCCAGGAATCGCTCCACCGCCGGCCACACGATCTCTGGCCGCTCGGCATACGTGAAATGCGCCGCGCGTGGCACGCGCAGCAGGGTCGCGTGCGGAAGCGCCGTCGTCCATTCCTGCACCAGCTCCATCGGGATGGACTCCTCCTCCCCATGCACGATGAGGGTCGGTGCGGTGACCGTCGCGAGCGCCGGTCGCAGATCCCAGTCGCCGTACGACGCCATCACGACACGATTGGTCGTCGTGAGCCCGTAGCGTATGCCCGCCGCATCGCTCGCGCAGAGATCCGACCTGATGAGCGGGAGCGTACGATCCGGCTCGGCGAGGCGCGGCCGCATCGCGATCGCCCAGTAGTCGCGGCAGGCCGCACGCGCATCGGCCGAGGGGTCACTGAATCGCGTATTGATACTGCTCAGCGCCGCGCGCTGTGCTGTGTCGAGTCGTGTGAGCATGCTGTATCCGAATCGCGTCCAGAAATCGCCGCGGCGCGGAGGCACTGGCCCGAAGAACACCATCCGGCGCACGACGTCGGGGTGCGCGATGGCATACGTCGCGGCGAGAAGCGGGCCGTATGAATGCGCCACGAGGGTGACCTTCGCCAACCCGAAATGACGGCGCACTGCGTCCAGATCCAGCACCTGCTGCGCAGCGTTCAACGTCGTCGTGTCGGTCGGTAGCGTCGAACGTCCCGTGCCGCGCTGGTCGTAGAAGACGACGACATGCCTGGCGGTGAGTGGCTGCAAGTCACCGGCAATGCTTTCCAGGTCGACACCGGGGCCGCCGTGAATCGCGATGAGCGTGTCACGCCCCGCGCCCACGACCCGATAGTAGAGTCGAGCGCCATCGACCGTCGGGACAAAGCCTTCGCGCGGCGCAGCAACCCGCTCGAGGCTCGTCGCTGGTGCGCATGCCGCGAGCACAAGCATCGCCACAGCACCGAAGGCTCGCGCTGTCACCTGTACTGCCGACCTCGTCATCGCCTGCCTCTCGTGATCATTGTGATCGCCTGGCTCGCGACCTGACCCTTCATCTCGCGACGCCACGACCCCAATGTGTGCTCGGCGCAGCCCAGCGGCCAGCATTTTGGGGGCAGGCGCCGACTTGCGCTCAACGGCCCTGCAGGATGAGAGGGGGAGAGCGTGCAGCGCGGGGCGGTGAGCTGTGGGCGCCGATTGCGCTCAACTGACCTGCAGGAGGAGAGGGGGAGAGCCTGCAGCGCGGGGCGGTGAGCTGTGGGCAATGAGTGGCATGCCCCTCATCGCTCAGTGCTCACCGCTCCACGCCCCTCGCTCCAAGCTCGCTAGCTATCCGGCGCAAGAAGCCTTGAACGGCGAGGGACCGTTCACGGTTCACGGTTCACGGTTCACAGTTCACAGTTCACCGTCACCTCATGCCGCACCGGAAATACCACCGAACGCGCGACATAGCAGCGTGCGTGCGCGCGGTCGGGCAGCGCGCGGGCCCGCTCGACGTCGGTCCCCGGCGCGACGGTCACGACCGGGTGCAGCACGACACTCGTGAATCGTCCGCTCCCGTCGGGCTCCTCCGCCATGATCCCCTCCGCCCGATCGACGTACGCCGTGACCACGATGCCAGCGTCAGCGCAGAGATGCAGGTACCAGAGCTGATGGCAGGCCGAGAGCGACGCGACGAGCAGCTCCTCCGGGTTCCAGCGCTCGCGGTCGCCGCGAAATGCCGGGTCTGACGAACCGGCGATCGCGGGCTTCCCGGCGGTCGACGACATGATCTCGTGCTGGCGCTCGTACGCGCGATAGCCGGCGGTGCCGGCGCCGGTGTTTCCCGTCCATTCGACGGTCAGTTGGTAGTGGTGCTGGATGGTGGCCATATATGGAATCACTCAGCGAGGAAGTTTCCATCGCCGCCAGAAACTCACCACCCGGAGCTCGCATCGGTCCACATTACCTTACTCGGAAATGAAGAAGCTCGAGCGCCTCGCCGAGGCCCGCACGCCTGACGGAACTCTCCTCGTGCTGTTCCGCCACGACGGAGAGTTTCTCATCCGCGCCGACGGCGCCGAGCTCATGTCCACGCGCCATCACCGGTCCGAGGACATGCTGGCGGAGCTCGCGTGCGCTTCCCTCCGCGCTCGTGACGACGCCCGCGTCCTCATCGGCGGACTGGGCTTCGGCTTCACCCTCGGGGCCGCGCTCCGCATTCTCCCGGCCGGCGCCCGGATCGTCGTTGCCGAGCTCGTTCGCGCCGTGATCGACTGGAACACTCACCCGGACTACGACCTCGCGAGCGCGTCCCTGCGCGACACGCGCGTGGAGCTTCGGCACGCCGATGTCGCGCAGGTCCTCCGCGAGAGCGTCGGCAGGTTCGACGCGATCATGCTCGACGTCGACAACGGTCCCGATCCGATGACCACTTCCGGCAACGGCGCGCTCTATGGCGACGCGGGGATCCGCATGTCCGCCGCCGCGCTCCGTCCCGGCGGTTGCCTCGTGTACTGGTCGGCGCAGGATGACCGGAAGTTCGAGCGGGCGTTGCGCCGAGCGTCGCTCACGGTGGAGGTCACGCGCGTGTGGTCGCATGGGACGTCGGGCGCGCTGCATACCCTGTTCGTCGCCCGGCCGTCGGCGTAACTTCGCGCTCCGGCAATACACGGTATTCTCGAGACAGGGGTAGCGACATGGAGCGACGGAAGTTCATTGCGCGGTCGGCGGCACTGGTTGGCGCTGCGGCCGCCGTGCGCGGCACTGATTTGCTCGACGTCGCCGACTCGGCAGCCGCCACACTTCCATCGTCCGCGCTTCCCGCCGCGCTTCCATGGGCCGCGATTCCCGTCGCGCCACCGATCACCGATGCCGAGCGGCTCGCGCGCATCGAGAAGGCGCGCCGCCTGATGATCCGGAACGGCATCGACGCCATCCTGCTCGAGGGCGGGTCGAGCATGTTCTACTACACCGGAGTGCGGTGGGGAAACAGCGAACGGACTTTTGCTGTCGTCATCCCTGCGCGCGGCGAGTTGGCATGGGTGACGCCCGCCTTCGAGGAGCAGCGTGCGCGGGAGCTGATCAAGTTCGGCACCGACGTGCGCGTGTGGCAGGAAGACGAGAGTCCCTATCGCGTCATCGCCGGCATCCTGCGCGACCGCGGTGCGCGCGGCACCATCGGCATCGAGGAGCGGCTACGCTTCTTCGTCGCCGACGGCGTGCGCCAGGTCATGCCGCGCGCGCGGTTCGTGAGCGCCACGCCGGTCACCGCCGGGTGTCGCATGATCAAGTCCCCTGCCGAGCTGGCGCTCATGCAGCAGGCGAACGACATCACCCTGTCAGCCATCGGCAGCACACTCGCCGCGCTCAAGGAGGGGATGGCCAACAAGGAAGTTTCCAGTGCCGTCGGCGCCGCGACGCGCGCACTCGGTGGCACGGGCGACGGCGGACTGGTGATCTTCGGCAAGTTCACCGCATTCCCGCATGGAAGCGTACAGCCGCAGACGTTGAAGGAGGGTGACGTGGTGCTGCTCGATACCGGCTGCACGGTGGAGGGCTACGCGTCGGACATCACCCGCACGACGGTGTTCGGCACACCCACGCAACGACAGCGCGATGTGTGGGAGATCGAGAAGCGCGCGCAGAGCGCGGCGGTATCCGCTGCGCAGATGGGCGCGACGTGCGAGTCGGTGGACGACGCCGCGCGCGCGGTGATCACCGCGGCAGGATACGGGCCCGACTACAAGCTCCCCGGCGTGCCGCACCGTACCGGTCATGGCATCGGTCTCGACGGTCATGAGTGGACCAACTTCGTCCGCGGCAACAAGACACGGCTCGAGCCGGGCATGTGCTTCAGCGCCGAGCCGACCATCGTGAACTATGCGGAGTTCGGGATCCGGCTCGAGGACTGCCTGTACATCACCGAGAACGGTCCGAAGCTCTTCACGCCATTGAGCCCGTCCATCGAGCGTCCGGTGTGACGCAAACTATTCCCGTCGATCGGTGAGATAGGATTCGTCGTCGATCGACACGGAGCTCAGGAAGGTCTCGATCGCGTCGGGCGGTACGCCCTGCTTTCGCATCAGGGCGCGAAACTGGTCGGCGAGCACCACCGCCTGCGTGGTGAACGAGCGGCTCAGCGCATCTGTCGCGGCAGCGGCGAATTCCGCCGGGCCCGTCATGCCGGCGCTGCTCTTCCCGGCGCCGAACTTCCGCACCGAGACTCGGCGCGAGCCGGTCTGCTTGTCGCTCATGGCTTGTCGTGGTGGTAGCCGAGGATCACGCGACGAGGGCCGGCAATCCCGCACCGGCCCTCGTCCGTACCACCACAGTCTAATTACGCGTCCCGCCTGCTGCGGCGCGCCTTGCCCTCCGGCGTTCGTCCCTTGAACGTTGATTCGGCCAGGTACATCGCCGACTTGATCGACATCGCGCTCATGACCGCTTCGAATCGGCCGGCTTCCGCCTCGAGCGCCTGCCTGATGCCTTCGAGCTCGACGTCCCCGTGCGAGTAGTCGTGGATTTTTCGCGCAGTCGCTTCGATCACGCGACGCGCCCGATCGAACTCGCCGGCCCGATTGGCCTCCGTCGCTTCCGCTCTTGCTCGCGCGGCATACAGCGTCGCCACCTCGCGGTCGACCACGCGATCGCGTGGCTGGCGATCGTTCTCCGGGTGCCCCGCGTACGTCCAGCCGATCTCCGACTGTGCGAGCTGCTCTGGATGATCGCCTGGGCCGACACCCACCCGTACCGATTCACGCTCGCCCTCGCGACCGACCGGAAACTGGATGCGCACGATCACGGTCAGCTCCTGACCCGACGTCAGGTCGCCGAGCTCCACGCACAGCTCGTTGTCGCCAGCGGCGTGCGTCGATCGGAACGTGTTGAGCAGCTTTGCCCTTGCACCGGGAGGCAATGCGATCTGCAGCACCGCCGACCGGCACACGACTTCGAGTGCCTCTCCCAGCTCGCTGGTCAACAGATCCGGAATCTGTCTCGCTGTCTCAATGAAGTAGAACTGCCCGCCACCCTCGTGCGCGATGTCGCGCAGGAGCCGTTCGTCGAAGTCCTCGCCGACACCGAAGGTGGAGGTCGCGATTCCGCGCTGGCGCAACTCGGCGGCCAGCATCACGAGGCGAGCCGGGTCGGTGATCCCGTGATTCGCGAGACCATCGGTGATGAGCAGGACGCGATTCACCGATTCCGCGGTGAGATGGGCCGACAGTTCGGCGGCGCCCGTCGTCCAGCCGCCGTGCAAGTCCGTGCTGCCGCGCGGGCCAACCTCGCGCATGCGCTGCATCGCGAGGCGCTTCGCTTCCGGTGTCGCGAGCGTCGCGGCTACCAGGGTGTCGACCTCCTGGTCGTAAACTACGAGTGTGAACCGGTCTTCCGGACGCAGCATCCGAATCGACTGCTCCACGGCATCACGCGCGAGTGAGAACTTGCGCTCGCCGTCCATGGACCCTGACCGATCGAGCACGATGCCGATGCTCACGGGCAGGCGTCCTGCTCGCGGCTCGGCAGTCGGCGCGATGAGCGAAATGTGCAGGTACCGCGTACTGCGCGCGGTGGCGCGCAGGAGCGAGCGGTCGGTGCGAAGGGATAAGTGCATGTGGAACCCTCGTCGAGGTAAGCGCGCTGGCGACGCCGAGCGCGGTCGATCAGGGCGTGATCGAAGTTCGCCCATGATACGCGTCACCTCTGACAGTCACGCGTCCGCGTCCCGCACCGCTTCGTCCACCGGGCGCTTGCCGTACACCACCTCGAGGAGTCGAGGCAGGTAGCGGTCGAAGGCGAACACGCCGGCCCACGCGAGATCGCCCACCATCTCCATCGTCAGCGAGCCGTCGGCGATGTTGCAGCTCGTGCGGTAATACACGTCGCCATCGTCCAGACTCATCTCGAAGCCGCCGAACAGCAATCCGAAGTTCGCGCGCGTGATGAACTCCATCGCCTTGCGTCGAGTGCGCTTCGGGATGCGCACGGGGCAGCGCGTACAGCACACGATCGTGCGAGGACCTTCGGCGGCAAGGTAGCGGCTCGTGTACAGCGCCTGCTCTCCCCGCAGGTCCACCATCGCCGCCGGCTGCTTCACGTGGTACATCACCCACGACGTGTCGGCGAGCGCCGTCATCATGGCGTCGAACAGCGGAGTAGGCATCGGCAGTTCGGGCTCGAGTTCGTCGTCGGGATCGACCGACACTTCGAACTGCTCGCCGGTCGAAAGGTTGAGATAGGTCTCGATGCCCTCGACGCTCGACAGTCGAAACAGGTCTCCCGGCTGGTGGCTCGTCGCCTTCGTGGCAGGTGGGCGAGCGGCCTGCCATTCCGCGGGCGCCGCCAGCGCGCCGGGATCCCTGCCCGCCAGCCAGCCGATCGTGACGCCAGGACCGAACCGCTCCCAATTCAACCACGAGCAGCGCGTCGCCGGCCCGTCGTTTTCATGAACGAGCACGAAGTCGCGCGCCTCGTCGTGGTCCATCGCCACGACGCCGTGCCGCTCGAGGAGGTTGGTCGCCGCGATGACGAACTCCGGTCGCTCGAACGCGATGTTGACGAGTAGCGGATCGCCATCGCAGGCGAAGCGCGGCTTGTTCGTTAGACCGTTGGTATCCCGCAAAAAAGCCTCGGCACCGCCGGGATAGGCGAGGTCAAGGCGGGACCGCTGGACGATCAGGGTGAAGGCTTCGATGAGGACGCTCAATTGGACACCTCCCGTTGAATGGAGCCGGATTCCTGCTGGATCATCCGGCGTTGACTGCTGCATTCAATGTGGCGGGAGGGTCTGACAGTCTCGCTCCGTGTTCAGGGGGGTGGGCTTATCGCGTGAGGCACCTCCTCAACGCAGCCGGACCTTCGCCAGCTCGACGAGATGTCCTGCGCATCCCACGCCGATCATCTGGTTTCTCCAGAGCGTCGCCGCTTTTCGGTCGACCACGCACTCGTGCGTGCCAGCGTTTCGGACGTGCCGAAATTGATCGAGCACCACGGCAAACGAGTCGGTGAGCCACGCGCCGTTCTCGAGAGCACGCGAGATCGCCACGCTCCGGCGCTGGTCGCCCGCCAGCACATTCACCAGTTGCTGCAGTCCGAACTGAGTCCGTTCGGCGAGATCTTCCGTGCGACCGTCGACATTCATCAATCGCACCTCGCGCGGCAGCGCGGGCAGCACGCGCCGCAGGAGCGCGTTCACCTGGACTTCGATCGCCTTGGAAAAGCTCCCGACTACCGGGGCGAAGTCGAATGACGGATCGAGCCGGTGCTCGCGGTACAGCCGCTCACCGGTGGCGACGAACGTCCGTGCGCCCGGCTCGAGCGCCGACCAGAGTGATTCGCCGAACCGGTTCTCGCGCAGCTCCCGCTCCATCGCGGCGATGCCCGCCCCCGCTTCGGCATCGAACTCCGCCCAGAGGGCCCCGTCAGTGAGCGCCTCGCGCTCGTCGGCGTCGAAGAACCGGCGATCGTCCGCACGCGTGACGACGAGCGGGAGATCCACCATGCCGCCGTAGATGCTCACCGGCCGATCGTTGTAGTGCACGTTCGACAGCTTCTTCAGCTCCTCGACGACCTGAAGCGTATCGTCGGTGACGAGTCGCCGAATGTCGCCAAGCTTGAACCAGAGATCGCAACGCATGTCGCCCTGCGCGTAGTACGCCGGGACGTGTTGTTCCTCTCCCCGTCCAAGCTCGCTGGCGACGTCGAGCACCTCTGCCACGTACAACGCACGGTAGTCGGTGATGTAGAGCTGCACCTCCGTCCCTGCTCGCGCCACTTCCGCTGCGGCGCGCACGTCAGCCAGGTGTGCCATCGGCTGCTGCCGGTTGGGTGACTTTACCTTTCCCCACCACACGTACAGCGCGTCGTCGTCCGCCTTTCCATCGTCGTGCCGGTCGCTCCACGTGCGGAGCACGAAGAGATGGTCGTCCATCGCATTCGCCGCGATCGATGGATTCCAGACGGTCACCAGGTGCCGAGTGCTGGCAGTCGTCACCGCGACACCCCACCGAACGAGCGTAAGGTCTTCGACATCATCGCGCGAAGCTCCGGCGGCGCGATCAACTCCGCATCCGGCCCGTATTGCAGCACGTGACGAATCGCCCACGACTCGTCCGCCACCGGATGCTCCATCGTGAGGCTGCCATCCGCTGCCAGCGGTTGACCTTCGCGCTCTGCCACCCAGCGTGCGATGCGCGGCGAGTAACGCACCGTCATCCGGCGGCTGGTATCGGACACGAATGCCCGTCCCGTTTCCTGAACCCGCACTGCCGCCGCGCCGTCCCGCTCGAATGTCTCGTCGAGCACACGGATCGCCTCGACTCGATCCAACCGGAAAAAGCGCAGCGTGCCGTCGTCTCCGGTCGCCACCAGGTACCACATGTGTTCGGCATGCGCGAGCGAGTGTGGACAGATCGTCCGCGTGCTGCTCTCCGTTGCGCCCCCTGCACGGTATCGAAGCTCCACCTTGCGATCGCTCGACAGTGCGCCGCGCAGGCTCGCTAGGTGATCGGCCGAGCCCGACGCGCCCAGGTCGGCGTATCGCGTTCCCTCGTGGCGATCGTTCGTCGGCACGTGCGTGATCGTGTCACGCAGCCTGCCGAGCGCGCGATCGATCGGTGCCTGCTCGGCCGGCGTACGCTCGCGGCGCAGCATGGAGAGCCCGAGCTCCAGTGCACAGAGCTCCGGCATCGTCAATCGCATCGGCCGGTGGAACTGGTTTGCCGTGACGCATACCGTGTTTTCCTCCACGAGGATGGAGACGCCCTCGACGAACCCTCCCGGCGCATCGAATCGCTCCGAGATCGACTCGAGATCGCGGAGCAGTTCCGCGGGGCTGGTCTCCGCTGCCGCGGCGACCTCCGTCAGCGCGTGCTCCTCTCCGTCGGCGAGACGCGGGATGAGGTGCAGCACGCGCTTGAGCTGCGCGGACGCGGTATCGGTCACGGTGCGTATACCGCGCGCGTGGTGCTGGTGATCGCGGCATACTCACTCACGAGCGACGGAGGCGCGATCGGCGTCGCATCACCGGCGAACGAGAACAACCAGCGCGCGAAGCTGTCCGCTCGTCGCACCTGGAACCGTCGGTGCGACGCGTTCGATTCGTCCGCACGACCCAGCGCCGCAGCGGCACGCACCGCGCCGCTCACGCCGGTGAACTCCACCACCGCCTCGAACGCGTCACCATCGCCGATCTCCCACGCTTGCCGTGACTGGGCGTGCTCGCGTAGCGAGAAGCTCGCCGGGATCTCGTAGTCCGTCGTTCCCCCTTTCGTCTTGTTCACCACGGCCGCGTCGATGCGACTGACACGGAAGTTTCGCAACGCGCCTTTCTCCACGTCGCGCGCCGCGAGATACCAGTGGCCGCTGACGAAGAAGAGTCCATACGGCTCGGCCGAGCGTTCTGCGCCCGCTGCCGCTCCCATCGCCTGATAGCGAAAGGTCACCCGCTTTCGACGGAAGAGCGCATCGCCAAGTGTGGCGAGTGTCCGTGAGTCGGCGCGCGGGCGCGGCTTTGCGATTACCGCGCCGCCCGGACCATCCGTCGCGCCCAGCGGAAGATCGAACGCCAGCTTTCGCACGGCGTTGCGTGCCTCTTCGGCCAGCACCGGATCACCGACCTGCGCTGCGCGTCGCGCGCCCTCCACGATCACTTCGAGCTCGTCGGGCTCGAAGGCGAGCGTCGCGAGCGAGCGGTACCCGTAGTGATCCACCGTCGTGGGCCGAACGATGCCACGCGCCGACACGATGCCGAGATATGGGAGGTAGAACTCCTTGGTGCGCAGTGTGTACGCGGATTCATCGCTACCCTCCTCGCCGATGGAAACGATCGGCACCCCGAGTCCGAGCAGCTCCGCCTTGTCGCGCTCGAACATCCGCTTGAGCGTCGGCGACGGCTCATCGGCGGCGCCACTTCCGTCCGCGAGGTACGCGGGCACGTCTCGCGCGAGCTGCTTGAAGGTCACCGGCATCCGGTGGCCGAGGAGGGCGGCGAGGAGGTCGATCCAGCGTTGGACCTTCGAGGCGGGCATGGAGTGAGCTTACAGCGTGGGGGTGACACTCAGCCAGTTCCCGCCAAGCGCCATCCCTTGTCGATTACCGTCCAGACAGCCGGTCCGCGAGTCCAGACGCCCGCGCCACCGTTCGCTCGACACCCCGCCGAAACATCTCGGCGCCGCCGACGATCTCGACACGTGTCCGCGCCCGTGTGACACCGGTATACAGTAGCTCCCGCGTGAGCACGCGATTGTCCTCCTCCGGCAGCACGAGAATCACATGGCCGAACTCGGAGCCCTGCGACTTGTGAACGGTCATCGTCCACGCCGTCTCGTGCGCCGGAAGGCGTGCCGGCGCGATCGCCCGCGGTCGTCCAGCGCCATCGCGAAACCAGACGCGAGCCTGGCCGTTGTCAATTACGGTGATTCCGACATCGCCGTTGTAGAGGCCAGTCGCGGCATCGTTCGCCGTGACGAGTACGGGTTTGCCATGATACCAGCGTGCGCGCGTCGGGACGCCGCGGCTGCGAAGCCATCCCTCGATCCGATCGTTCAGGCCAGCAACCCCCGTGTTCCCTTCGCGTAGCGCGCAGAGCACCCTGAAGGCGGCGAAGCACTCGAGGGCCTCGTCTGCACTGTGTGACGCCAGGAACTCGTCGATTAGTGGCGTGACCGTCGCCAACAGGTCCGCGACGGCGCGCACGGGCTCACGACGCGTTACTGCGCCGAATGAGTCGTCCGCGAGCACGTCGAGCGCTGCCGATGATTGCCCGTCGCGAATCGCCTCCGCCAGCGCGCCGATGCCGGGCTCAGTTTCGAACCGATAAGATCGCGACAGTCGCACGACGGAGTCTCGCAGCGGCGTCACACTCCCTGCCCATTCCAGCTGCTGTCCGCTGATTCGCTGGTACGCGAGCGACAGGCCCTCGCCATGAGCAACACCACCACGGTCGGCGGCAAGACAGAGATCACCGAGCACGTAGCCCGTATCTACGCTGGCAAGCTGGTCGCGGTCGCCCAACAGAATTACGCGCGCCGAGGAGCGCGTAGCGGCAAAGAGGGCGTCCATCATCAGGACGTCCACCATGCTTGCCTCATCCACGATGATGACATCCTCGCCGAGCTGCTCACCTGGTCCGTACGCATACTCGTCGTTCCACGGACGATAGCCGAGCAGCCGGTGGAGAGTCTTCCCGTCGAACGGGATGCGGGCGCGCAACGCGTCGTCGAGTGGTAGACCGGCAATGCCGGCGTGGATTGCTTCGCCCAGACGTTGCGCGGCCTTTCCGGTTGGCGCCGCGAGCGCGACGCGCAGGTCGGGCTCCTCGTGCAGCAG
>JAJAYP010000052.1 GCA_026786185.1 Gemmatimonadaceae bacterium | reverse complement strand
GGGGGGGCGGGGCGCGCCCGTCGCGGGGCCCCGGCACGCGCGGCCGCGGATGCCAGCGACGCGCCACGCGCAGCAGCGTGTGGGCGAGCGTGCGTTCACCACCCACCGCGTCGAATCCGCTTGCGCCCACCCACCACAATCCCGGCGCGCCCGCTACTGGCGTCACCTGCGGGCTGGCGGCGAGCAGCTGCGCCGACACCTCGGTGATGGCCGCGGTGATGGCGACGTCGTCCCACGGGAGCTCGACGAGATCGGCGCACAACGCGCGCGCCTCGGTGGGTCGCATGCCGGCACGCATGCCCGTGCGTCCCGCGGCGGCGGAGACGGCCTGCAGTCGCTTGCCCGCGGCGTCGGTGAGCGCGATGGCGACGTCATCCCAGTGCGCGGGCGCGCTCGACGGCGGTGCGGAGCTCCCGTGGGGGTTCGGCATGGGCGCCGCGTCCGGCAGGGACAGCGGGAGGAGCAGCTGCCCCCCCACGCCGGCCGTGCCGGTTTCCCCCCGCCGGGCCGCGCGCCACACCGCGCCGATCGGGAACCTCGGGATGCGCACACAGGCGACGCGCCACAGCGATTGCACAACTCACCTCCACCGTCCGAAGCGTTCCCCCCTTCTCCACCCGCACGGCGATCGTGCGGGTCGTGCCATCGCCACTGCCATCAGGTCGTGTCGATCGTCGGTGTCCGGGTGCGGGGTGCTCGACGACGAGCCGCACTGCGCCGCCGAGTTGCGAGGCGGCGCCGGCGCGGTCGCCGAGAATCACCAGTGCCGCTCCGCCATCGCGCGCCAGCCGGGTGAGCCGCACCGCGGCCGACTTGGTGAGTGTCGGCGCCCCGTCGAGCACGACGAGGGCGAAGGCGCCGCTCCGCAGCAGGATGTCGGCGCACCACGCCGCGCGCGTCGCATCATGGGGGCGGATGATCCACACGCCGTCAGCGTCTCCCAGGTGCACCCAGTCGCGTGCGTCCAGGGTGCGCTGGGCATCGATGACGGCGCCCCAACCGCGACCGGCGACCGTGGCCTCGACGACGGCGCGCACGAGGGTGGTCTTCCCGCTCCCGGTGCTCCCGACGATCTCCGTGAGCCGCCCGCGCGGCAACCCGCCTCCCGGGAGCACCAGGTCGAGCGCCGCGATCCCGGTGGGAATCGCGGGCGCGCTGGGCGCGGGTGGGGGAAGCAGTTGAACGAGTTCGGACAGCGAGAGGGACATGCGGAATGAGGGAGCAGATATGGTGCCGTTACCGAACAAACACCGAAAATCGATGGTGTGGGCCCAGGCAGCGGGCTCGCATCACGTCCTCAGGCGGGGGTGCTATTTACCGAACGAATACCGAAACTGCAACCGGTGCCTGGATGGCAGGGGCCGTCCCGTTCCGGAACCTCCTGGATGGGCACTCGCGGGGAGGCACGTGCCAGTTTCTCCGCTCGTCTCGCCGATGCGCCACACTCGCGCTCGCAGAACCAATCGGCGACGCCGCGAGTATAGACAGCATGCCCAGCGACATGCGGGGCCCTCACGTACACACGAGGCACTGATGATCCAGACAGCTCTGCGAGCGTTCGCGCTCCTGTCCTTCGCCGCTGCGCCCGCCCTCGCCTCCGCACCCGATGCGGTGGCGACGCCGCCCGCCGCGCAACTCGATACCGTCGTCTTCGGCGGCGGCTGCTTCTGGGGTGTGCAGGCGGTGTTCCAGCACACGAAGGGCGTGGTGAAAGCGACGTCGGGATACAGTGGAGGCACGGTCGCCCGCCCCAACTACGAGCAGGTCACGACCGGACGCACGGGACACGCTGAAGTCGTGCGCGTGGTCTACGATCCGAGCAAGGTGTCGTACCAGCAGTTGCTCACGGTGTTCTTCACCGTCGCGCACGATCCCACGGAGCTCAACCGTCAGGGCCCCGACGTCGGCACGCAATATCGCTCGGCCATCTTCCACACGAGCGATGCGCAGCGTCAGGCGACCCAGGCCTATATCGCCCAGCTCGAGAAGAGCGGCGCGGTGAAGCAGAAGGTCGTCACGCAGGTGACACCGCTGCGCGACTTCACGGTGGCGGAAGCGTACCATCAGAACTACGCGACGCTGCATCCCAACCAACCGTACATCCGGTACAACGACGCGCCGAAGATCGCCGCGCTCAAGCAGGATCATCCGCAGTTGTGGACCGACACGCTGGCGTCGTACTGACGCACGGCCGAGTCTGGCGCGGGTCCGCATCGCCATCGGTGCGGACCTTGCCTCTTCGATATGCAACATCAACTCGGAGCACACCGAATGTCTGAACGGAACAAGCCGCACAACGGTCGTGACGTGGACGGGCATTACGAGGTGAAGCAGGCTGACGTCGACGACCTGGAGAGCGATCCGAACGGACGCGAAGTCATTCGAGACGACGTACGGCTCGGTGGTGCGGTCGCCGACATCGGCGCGCACGCGGGACAACGTGCTGCGCACATCCACGAGCTCGTCGAAGAGAACCGGGACAACGTGAACAAGCTCACCGGCAAGGCCGCGGAGAACGGGAAGCCGCCGCGCTGACGACGATCGACACTGGTCGGTGATGGTGGACGAAATGGCTCGCGCTCTTGCGCGAGCCATTTTTTTCGTGCCGTGCAGGTGACCGTGTGTCAGGCCTCCACGCGATCCGCACGCCTGCCCATCCACTGCGACGCGATCGCGCACAAACGGATGACGCATCGCGCTCGCTGATTGACGAGCGCGCCACACTTGCTTCATACTCTGTGCGGAGTCTTCCTCGCCGTTCCCCCGAGCGCGGATCCGTCGCTCGACCATGAGGAGAGAGATAATGCGATCTACCGTGCGAACTGCGCTGTTCGTGTGCCTGTGTATCTCGAGCAGCGCCCAGGCCCAGCGACGCGTCACCGGACGCGTCGTGGAAGCGGGCGGCGCCCTGCCGCTCGGCAGCGTCTCGATCACGCTGCCCGGTACCACTGTCGGCGCCGTCACGAGTGACAATGGTGTGTTCACCCTGTCCGTACCGGCGGGCGACGTGCAGCTCAATGCGCGTCGCATCGGCTACCGGCGCCGGACCTTCACCGTGCGGGCCACCGACGGCGACGTGCGAGTGGAGCTCGAGCGCGACCCGTATCGCCTCGAAGCGCAGATCGTGACGGGTGCGGCCACCTCGGTGGCGCGCCAGAACGTGGCGAACGACGTCGGCCTCGTCACTGCCGATCAGCTCACACACGTGCCCTCGGCCTCGATCGAGAATGCGCTCGCCGGCAAGATCGCCGGCGCGCAGGTGATCGCGAACGGCGGAGCGCCGGGCGGCGGCAACCAGATCCGCATGCGTGGCGTGACGTCGGTGTTCGGATCGGCCGACCCGCTCTACGTGGTGGACGGCGTGATCATCAGCAACGATGTGATCCAGCCCGGCACCAACGCACTCACCTCCGCTCGCCGCGCATCGGCGAACTCGTCGAACCAGGACAACGGCGTGAACCGCATCGCCGACCTCAACCCCAACGACATCGAGACGGTGGAGGTGTTGAAGGGCGCGTCGGCGTCGGCGATCTACGGATCGAAGGCGTCGAACGGTGTGATCATCATCAAGACGAAGACGGGAAGCACCGGCGCACCCGTGTCGAACATCACGCAGCGGCTGGGGACGTTCGACCTCGCGCGGAAGTTCAATCTGCGCCGCTTCACCCTCCCCGAGGCGCAGGCATACGCCGTGGCACAGGGCTATTCGATGACGCCCGCCGAGGTGGCGACGAGCTACGCGTCGTGCAATGGCTTCTGCGATTTCGAGGAGCAGCTGTACGGCGAGCACCCGCTGTCGTACGAGACCGGGCTCGGGGTGCGCGGCGGCACCGGCTCCACCAACTACTTCGTCTCTGGACTGACGAAGTACGACGGCGGCATCCAGAAGAACACCGGCTACAAGAAGGACGCGATCCGGCTGAACCTCTCGCAGTTCATCGGCGACAAGTTGTCGCTCCAGGTCAACAACAACTACATCCGCACCGTCACGCGGCGCGGCATCAGCAACAACGACAACGCGAACATCACGCCGTACTTCGTCTTCGCGGCCACGCCGACCTTCTTCGACATGCGGCCGACGGGCGGGGTGTATCCGGTGACGCCGGTGATGGGGACGAACAGCTTCCAGAACGTGGACTTCATCCAGACGCCGGACGAGGTGAACCGCATCATCAGCTCGGTCACGGCCTCCTACCAGCTCATGAACGACGAGCGACAGACGCTCACCTTCAAGACCGACGCCGGGCTGGACCGCTTCAACGAGCAGGTGAACATCGTCTCGCCGCGCTTCCTCATCTTCGAGCCGAACGATGGATTGCCCGGCACGGTGACGTCGAACAGCGGCTCGGTGATGAATCTCAACCTGAACCTCAGTCTGGCGCACACGTGGTCGCCGGTTGGTCGCCGTTACCTGGCCACGACGGCCGCGGGGCTCCAGCGCGAGACGAGTTCGCTGCGCAGCACGAACGTGGTTACGCGCGACGTACTGCTCGGGCTGGAGAACATCAATTCCGGCTCGGCGCCCGAGGTGTTCGCGAACCGCGAAGCGGTGAAGGGGTTCGCGCTGTTCGCCCAGGAAGAAGTGCTCGCACTCGACGAAAAGCTGCTGCTTACGGCGGGCGTCCGTGCCGAACGCAGCACCAGGAACGGCGACGTGGACAAGCTGTACGCCTTCCCGAAGGCGTCGGTGTCCTACCGGCTGGTGGATGCCGTACCGGCCTTCAACGAGGTGAAGCTGCGCCTCGCCGCGGGACAGTCGGGCAACCAGCCACTGTATCTCCAGAAGTATCGCACGGCGATCACCAGCGTGTACGATCGGCAGAACGGCGTGCAGGCGGGGCCCTCGTTCGGAAATCCCGACATCAAGCCGGAGCGGCAGACGGAGATCGAGACCGGTTTCGACGCACAGTTCAGCAGCGGTCGCGGCGCGCTCTCTCTGACGCTCTATCAGAAGACGATCGACGACGTGATCCTCCAGATCGCCGCGGCGCCGTCGGTTGGCTATACCGTGCAGATCCTCAACGGCGGACAGTTCCGCAATCGCGGCGTGGAAGCGCTGCTCGACGTCACGCCGGTCCGGCGGCAGAACTACGGGTGGACCTCGCGCACCACGTTCGCGAAGAACGTGGGCATCGTGACGTCGCTGCCCGTTCCGGCGTTCACGCTGTCGCAGGACGCGACGGGGCAGGGCGTGGCGTTCGGTGCAGGGTACGGCATCGCGCGTCTCGAGGAAGGGAAGAGCGTCACGCAGATCGTCGCGTCCGATGGCGCCAATGGCGTGGTGAAGAAGGGGGATGCCGCGCCCAACTTCACGATGGGATTCACCAACGAGTTCACGTGGAAGTCACTGCGCCTCTCCACCCTGTTCGATTGGCAGAAGGGTGGCAACCTCGTGAACGTCACGAAGAACGTGTTCGACGCATTCGGGCTCGCTCCCGATGTCGCGGATGGGGGACTCGCGCGCATCAACCTGAATGACACGCAGGGCATCGCGCAGTACATCGAGGACGCGTCGTTCGTGAAGCTGCGCGAGGTGGCGCTCGGCTACGACCTGCCCGCATCGTGGATCTCGCGTCTCGGTGGCAAGCCCCGGTCGGTGAAGCTCGAGCTGAGCGGGCGCAACCTCCTCACGTGGACCAGGTACACGGGGGCCGACCCGGAGGTCAGCAACTTCGGGAATCAGCAGATCAGCCGGTTCATCGACCTCGCGCCCTTCCCACCTTCCCGCAGTTTCTTCCTCACCGTCGACGTGGGGTTCTGACGATGCAGCCCATCATCCTGACCTCGCGCTCGCTCTTTCTGCTCGCTGCGCTCGCCACCACCGTGGCGTGTTCCGACAGCGAGATCCCGAACTACAACAACCCCGTCCTCCCCGCCGTCGTGTCGGGTTCGGCGGCGCTCCAGTCGCAGGCAACCGGCATCGCGGCGGGCGATCGCGAAAACCACGCGTTCCAGATTCTCATCATGGAGACGATGGGACGCGACGCGTATCGCATCGATGCTGCCGACCCGAGGTACATCAACAATCCGCTCGGGCAGTTCAACCCGAGCGCGTTCGTGACGAACTTCCTCTGGAACTCGCACTATCGCACCATACGGAGCGCCAACGAACTCGTGTCGGGCGTCGAGGCGGCGGACTTCTCGGCGGGGGACAAGGCGGGCGCGCGCGGCTACGCGCGGACCTTGAAGGCAAATCAGTACCTCCGCCTGATCGAGATGCGGGACACCATCGGTATCCCGATCGCGCTGGGCCAGGGCGCGCTCGATCCGATTCGCTGCAAGCCCGCGGTGCTCGCCTACATCTCGGCCCTGCTCGATTCGGCGGCAACCGATCTGGCCGCTGCCGGCTCGAGCTTCCCGTTCGTGCTTCAGGGCGGGTTCAGGTCGAATGGCACATTCGATACGCCCGCAGGATTTCTCAAGTTCAATCGCGGGCTCAAGGCCAAGAACGACGTCTATCGGGGCTTCGTGGGCTATGCGAGATCGGGCGCGATCGATGCGGCGGCACTCAATGCGTCGCTGGCCGCACTCGATGCCTCGTTCGCGAACGTGTCGGGTGACTTTCGTTCCGGCGTCTATCACTTGTACAGCACGGCCTCCGGCGATCTCACCAACCAGAACTTCGATAATTCCGTCTACCGCGCGAACCCGAAGGTGTTGAGCGAGGCGGAGGCGGGCGATCTGCGACTGTCGAAGGTGCGTCGGGACGCGGCGCAGAACATTTCCACCGAGGGCGTCGCATCGGACATCCTGTTCACCATCTTCAGCGGGCCGACGTCGCCCATTCCCCTGCTGATCAACGAGGAACTCGTGCTCATCCGGGCGGAAGCGCTCTGGGGGCTGGGGCGGGACGCCGAGGCACTGGCGATCGTGAACGCCGTGCGGTCGCGGTCGGGCGGGCTTCCACCCCGGCTGCTCCCGAGCTTCGTCACACGTCTCGCCCTGCTGCGGGAAATCCTCAAGCAGAAGCGCTACTCGCTGCTGTACGAAAGCCCGTCGCGCGCCGTGGATTTCCGGATGTTCGGGCTGTTCAACGAGCTCGGGCCGGAACGGACGCCGACCAACATCGGCCCGACGGTGATACCGATTCCGGAAGCTGAGGCGAACGCGCGCGGCGGCGTGCTCACCTGCACCGCCTGAACGAAGCTGGCACGAGCGATGAACGCGGGCCCCGGCAGACTGCCGGGGCC
>JAJAYP010000051.1 GCA_026786185.1 Gemmatimonadaceae bacterium | reverse complement strand
GTGCGACTTCGTTATGGCGCGTGGTGATCGGCACGCCGAGCTTGTACAGCTCGTGTTCGACCTCCGCGATGCAGGCTTGAATGCGCTCCGGGATGCCACCGAAGTAGTGGTCCTCGAGCTGCTGACCGCGCGGCGGTGGTGCGCCGACGAGCGAGCGGCCACCCATGACGAGGTCGGGCCGCATGGCGAAGAGGGCGCGATCGATGAGGAAGTATTCCTGTTCGGTGCCCATCGTGGTGTAGACGCGCTGGACGCCCTTGTCGCCGAGGACTTCGAGCAGCTCGATGGCCTTCTGCGAGAGGATGTCGGTACTGCGGAGCAGCGGTGTCATTTCGTCCAGCGCTTCACCGTTGTAGCCGATGAAGACCGAGGGAACGCAGAGCGTCTTGACGCCGGCGGTCTCGATGATGAAGACGGGGCTGGCCGGGTTCCAGGCGGTGTAGCCACGGGCTTCCCAGGTGGCGCGGAGGCCGCCTGACGGGAAGCTCGATGCATCAGGCTCGGACTGAATGAGCTGCGCAGCGCTGAAGGTCTCCAGCGGCGTCATCGCGTCATCGAAGCTGAGGAATGCGTCGTGCTTTTCGGCGGTGAGGCCGGTCTGCGGCTGGAACCAGTGCGTGAAATGGGTTACGCCGAGTGCCATCGCCCACTCCTTGATCGTCTGCGCGACGACCGGCGCGATATCGATGTCGAGCTTTTTGCCGAGGCGAATGGAGGCGGAGAGCTTTGCGTAGACGTCGGGAGGCAACTTGGCACGCATCTGACGGGCGCCGAAGGTCAGGCTGCCGAAATACTCCGAGCTCCGCGGCGGAAGTCCGCCGTTCTCGGTCTGGGTCGGCCGCGTGGCGATGGCGCGGAGGGCGGAGGCGCGCGGCGAGTTCGACGTGGGCATGGGTGCGAACGGGGCGAAGGGGGGCGTACTATCGTGGATGCGCCGCACGCTGTGTGTGCGCTGTTTTATGCAAGAACGGCAAAACTAATCTGCGTCTTCGACGATTACTGCTCCGTTCCTTGGTCTTTGTCTGCGTTTTCCTGCATCATCGACAAAATATCGTATAGTTGAGTTCGGTTTGCTAGGGCTCCGTGAATCCCGACGGCCAGAGTTCGGTCTGTGGAATCTCCGGTTCGAGGCGCAGGCGGACAGTGGCGGCGATCTCGTCGATGGCTGCCGGGTCGCGCAGGAGGTCGTAGTCCCGGATGTCGAGCCGGAGCACCGGACAGCGGCGGAACTGCCCAATCCACGTCGCATAGCGGGCGTGGAGCGACTTCCAGTAGCTCGGCGGCATGTCGCGTTCCGCTTCCCGTCCGCGCTGTCCGATGCGGGCGACAACCAGATCGAGGGAGCCCTGCAGGTAGATGAGGAGGCGCGGCGGCCGAGCGGCGGGGCCGGTAAGGAGCTCGACGTAAAGCCGCTGATAGAGCTCGTACTCGTGGGCTGACATCACCGACGACTCGTACAGTCCGTGCGCGAAGATTTCGGCGTCCTCATACCAGGTCCGATCGAGAATCCATCCGCCGCCGAGCGCGCGCATCTTTCGCATGGAGTGGAAGCGGGTGGCGAGAAAATGCAGCTGGAGTCGGAGCGCATACTCCTGCTGCGCATTCGACTCGGCACCGTAGAACGGTGTCAGCCACGGGTTTTCATCGTCCACCGATTCGAGCGCCATCTGAAGGCCGAACCGTTGCGCGAGGGCGCGCGTGAGGGTGGTTTTTCCGGTACCAACCATGCCGGCGACGGCAAGGAGCATGCTCTTCGGCGGCATGGCGAGCACACAGTGAGAACGGGGAGACGGGTTGCGCGATGCGCAGGCAGGCGGGAAGGATATCGTGCAACGGAGGCTCGTGTGCCCTTGTCGCACGGCGCTGGCGGGACGACCTTTCCGAACCGCCGATTGTGCAATGGCGGACTGGCGCGGTAGCCAAGTGGTAAGGCAGCGGTCTGCAAAACCGCTAATCGCGGGTTCGATTCCCGCCCGCGCCTCTGTGAAGCAGGTGGCAGTGTCATCGCGAAGGGCCCGTCGACGATCCGATGGGCCTTTTGTGTATTCAGGGACGTGGCTCGACCGCTATTGTACCTTACGTCCGCGCCGAACCGGAGCACTTTCGGGTGCGCCGTGCCGGCCGATCGTCGCAATACAATTCCCCTGGATCTATGGCACCGACTGCGGCACCGTCGTTCTCCCTCGCCGGCAAGACCGCGCTCATCACCGGGGCGTCCCGCGGTATCGGGCTGGCCATCCCACGCATGTTTGCGCAGGCGGGTGCGCAGGTGGTGCTCAATGCGCGCAAGCTCGACGTGCTGACGGCGGCTGTCGATGGCATCGTGGCGGAGGGCGGGGCGGCCCGTGCGCTGGCCATGAATGCAGGCCGACCGGAGCACGCACCGGCGCTGATCGAGGCTGCGGCCGCGCTGTTCGGGGGTGTGGACATTCTCGTGAACAACGCCGCCGCCAATCCGATCTACGGACCGGTGGAGCTCGCGACACCGGAGATCTTTTCCAAGATCATGAACGTGAATCTGCACGCACCTTTCGAACTGGCGAAGGCCGCGCGCCCGCTCATGCAAGCCAGGGGCGGTGGCTCCATCATCAACATGTCGAGCATCGGCGGTCGCAGCCCGGAGCCGGGGCTGGGCATCTACAGCGTGAGCAAGGCGGCGCTGCTCAGTCTGACGCAGGTGCTGGCGAAGGAGTGGGGCGCTGACAACATCACCGTGAATGCGATCTGTCCGGGGTTGATCAAGACGGACTTCAGTTCGGCGCTCTGGTCGAATGAGCAGACGATGAAACACATGCTGCGGCAGCAACCGATTCAGCGCATCGGCGAAGGAGAGGACATCGCGGCGATGGCGCTCCACCTCGCGAGCGACGCGGCACGATTCACCACCGGGGCCACGTTCACGGTGGATGGAGGGTATCTGTCATGAGCGAGACAGCTGTCACGGCAGTCGTTGAACGACTGCGCGAGTTGCTGGATGGCCCGGGTCGCGAAGCCGAAGCGACGATGCTGCGCGATGGCTGGCGCGCTGCGCTGCCGCAGTTGCATGAACTGCGCAAAGAGGTCAGGCGCATCGGTGCCTGGGCGCCTCACCTGCCGGTGGCGGATG
>JAJAYP010000050.1 GCA_026786185.1 Gemmatimonadaceae bacterium | reverse complement strand
GGGGGGGGGGTGCGGGGTGGGTTCTGGGGTGTGGTTCTTAGTTTGTCCCGGCCCGGCCCACCGGCGGCGGGGGCGCGCCCCGGCCCCGCGTTTCGTTCGTGCTGGAGCTGGTGTTTCTACTTCAGGCGCGCGCGCTGCACATGGATGCCGCTCGCATCGCGCTTTCCCAAGTACACCACCCCGCCCGCGCCGAAGCCGATGATCGTCGTTCCGTCGGGCACCAGCACGCGGTCGACCAATGTGCCGGACCGGTCGATGACCTCGTACAGAGCGCCCGGCATCGGCTTCGTCGAAATCGTGCGGACCCAGAGTCGCCCGTCCGCGTCGGCACGCACCGAGTTGGGTCCGAATACCGGCTTGTAGTCGGGGAGCTCGGAGGGCGCGACGAACGTGAGCGCTGGTATCCCCATGCCGGCACCGGGCGGACCACCCATGACGATTCGCCGTTCACCACCGCCGCGCGGCGGGCCACCCGGTCCACCGGGACCACCCGCGCCCGGTCCGTCCATGCGAATGACCATCTGGCCACCGTCCATCGCCGCCGCGCCGCCGCCCATCCCCATGCCCCCGTTGGCGCCCCCACCCGCCGCGCGCATAAGCGTCATCGCCGCCTTCGTCGATTTGATGAACGCCGTCTTCTGCTCATCATTCAGGCGCTGCCAGTCGTACGGCACCTTCGCGCCCTTCGTCCGGCTCCCATCGGCGGAGATGAAGGACACCCGGGGACGAACAGGGGTTTCGGGCCGCCAGAAGGACTACTCGTTCCGGCGGCAAGATGTTTGTCGCTCCGCCGGTTGCCGAGCGACGGCACCTCGAGCTCGTCACTGCCCGCGTCGCAGCACTTTCCCCGGTCGCACGTCCAGGTACCTTCCATTCAGGACGGCAGGCACGCCGTTGACGATCACCGCATCGATCCCCGTCGCGTACTGATGCGGGGCGTCGAACGTCGCGCGGTCGGCGATGGTCGAAGCCGAGAACACCACCACGTCCGCCGCTGCCCCGTCTCGAAGGACGCCGCGACTCCTCAGTCCCAGTCGCGCGGCTGGCAGGCCGCTCATCTTGTGCACCGCTTCTTCGAGCGTCAGCACCCGCTCGCTGCGCACATAGTGTCCCAGCACGCGCGGGAAGGTCCCGTACGCGCGCGGATGCGGGTAACCGTCGCCCGGCGTACTGAGGCGGCCGTCGGAGGCGATCATCACCTGTGGATGCCGCATGATGCGGCGTACGTCGGCCTCATCGAGTACGTGGTAGATGGCGTTTGCGCCTCCGTTGAGCTGCGCTTCGATCACCAGGGCGGCGCCATTTTCCGGAGTTGGCGCCAGCGTGCGGCGCTTCGCCCAGTCGGCGAGGGTCTTGCCCTCGAGCGTGCGATCCCACGCGACGCGAGAGAACTGGACGCGTCGCAGGTCGCCGCCACCGCGGTCGTTGAGAATGTTGACCACGATGTCGCGCGTGATGCTGTCCCTGAGCACGGGATCCGCAACGCGGCGTGCGAAGGCGGTATCGCCATCGGCAAGTGCCCAGCTCGGGATGAGGATGCTGATGCCGGTGTGCGTGGCCGTGTACGGATAGACGTCGGCCATGACGTCCACGCCCACGCGCCGCGCTGAATCGAGCATGGCGAGCGTAATCACGCTCTTCCCCCACATCTGCTGCCCCACCGCCTTGTGATGCGTCAGCACGATGGGGATGTGTGCGCGCCGCCCGATCTCGATCGCTTCGCCGACTCCGCCGAGTAACCCGAGTCCCTCTTCGCGCAGGTGCGACGTGTAGATTCCGCCGGAGTCGGCAGCCGCCTGCGAGAGCGCAACGACCTCGTCGATCGTGGAATAGGTGCCGGGAACGTAGCGCAGCCCGGTGGAGATGCCGAACGCACCGTCGCCCATTCCGCGCGCGATCATGGCGCGCATGCGAGCCAGTTCGTCGGTGGTCGGAGCGCGGTTCGCCGTACCCATGACCTCACTGCGTACGGTATTGTGGCCGACGAGATACGCCACGTTGATGCCGATCCCCTGGCTCTGGCGCGCCGACATGTACGCGGCGAGAGGCCATGGAGAGCCGCCATCGGGTCCACCGAGTGCGGTCGTGACGCCCTGCGTGACGGCGCTCTGCGCGCCGGGCAGTTCCGGCAGCGGCTCGAGATGCGCGTGGAGATCGATGAATCCCGGCGCGACGATGCGGCCCGTCGCGTCGATCACGCGCCTCGCGCGTGCGCGGGGGATGGCCCGGCGCGACACGAGGATCACGCGATCGCCCGATATGCCCACGTCGGCGCGGTAGCGCGGCGCACCGGTACCGTCGATCACGGTGCCACCGGCAATGAGCAGATCGTAGCGGGGCTGCTGCGCGCTGGCGCCGAGCGCTGCGACCAGCAACAGAGCGGTGAGGCGGATCATCATCAGCGTTGGAAGACTTGGTTGAGCAGGTGGCTGTCGTTGGCGGTGACGACTTCGGCATCGCTGTTCTCTCACGGCGCACGGGTCGAGCCACCGAGCTGATCGTAGTCTTGCAATCGCCGTCGGCAGGCACAAGACTATGGGACAGGGTCGCGCACCCGAAGCGTCCGTTCGTCGCTCCCCGGAGGTGGTCATGCGTATTCGTGCCGTCGTCGCGCTCGCCATGCTGCTGCTGCTGCTGCTGCTGCCGAGAGTCTCGAGTGCGCAGCACTTCCCCAGACCGCGCATCGGACCGGACCCGGCGCGACCCGCACCGCTGCCTGGCCGAACGCCTGAGCCGATCGCTCGGGCACTGGCGTACCGTCGACTGCGCCTCTCGATCGAGAGCTATCCGCTGGTGAGCTACGTGCAGTCACAGGGCCTGTCGGCTGACGGGCGCGGCGCGGCATGGACGCTGTTCGGTGGCGGTACGCGTGCCGAGTATCGTGCCACCCGATTCGTGTCAGCGACGATGGACCTGACGTCCTCATTCCTCGGCAGTCCGGTACGCGTGCACACGGCGGAGCTCGGCGTACGGCTTCGTGAAGAGCGCTCGGAGAGCAGAGTCTATCCGTTCGTCGATGCGCGCGTCGGCTACGTCGCCGCGTTCAACGCTGGCTTGGGCACGTTCAGCGATGCGCCGTACGGCTATCCGACGCCGCAGGGCGCGTACGGTGTGCGCTACAGTCGCGGATTCGGCGGTATCGCGGGCGCGGGCGTCGAGTACACGCTCACGCGAACCATATCACTGACGTCCGCGGCGTCGGTGATGCGGAGCCGCTTGACGGCGCACGACATCGGACCAGGTCAGGCCGGCATGCCGAACTTCGGAATGACGTCGTATCGGTACACGCTCGGAATCAAGTACAATCCCGTTCGACTGTTCACGCCATAGAAGCGCTAGCGGCGCTGAGGGTACGAGCTCGCGCGCGTCGTTGCACGAGGAACACCCCTGCATGGAGGTGGAGCGTGTCAGCTCGAATACGCATTCGTGTCGCATTCCTCTTCGCGACCGCGGTGTCGGCACCCGTCGTCGGATGCTCGACGCACAGCGGCGCCGGCACGCCGGACGCACCGCGTCCGACGACGCCCGCGAACTCCACGACGAGCGTGGAAGACGCCAACGGGAAGTCCACGGCCGAGTTGCTCGAGGGCAGGTTCCCCGGCGTGAACGTCATGCGGGTTGCCGGTGGCGGCATCAAGGTGAGGGTTCGCCAGAGCGGAGACTTCGACGGCCGCGGTGATCCGCTCTACATCATCGACGGCGTTCCGACGGAGCCTCCCGACGGCGTGTTGAATATCGAGCCGAACGAGATTGCCAGGATCGAAGTGCTGAAGGACGCAGCGTCTACCTCCAGCTATGGTCTCCGTGGGGCGAACGGGATCGTGAAGATCACGATGAAGCGATAACTGACGTCCAAGGGGCAATTGTCCGATTGCCCCGCCGGTGATTCGACGCCACCTTGGGTCCATGCGCACCCACCTTCGCACCCTCGCACGCGTCGCGCTCACGCTCGCGTTGCTCGCTCCCGGCCTGGTCGCTCAGCGCTCCACGGCATCACCCGCGCGATCCGTGTTCGGGCAACTCCTCGAGGACCATTGGCAGTGGTCGCTCCGCGAGAATCCCCTGCTCGCCTCCACCCTCGGCGACCACCGCTTCGACCGCCAGCTCGGCGACCTGTCACTCGCGGCGATGGACCGGCGGGCGCGGGAAGCCGCCGCCTTCCTCGCGCGCGCCAGGGCGATCGACACGACACGACTCTCGGCGGTCGAACGGGTGACACGAGCCATTCTGCAACGCGATCTCGCCGAGTCGGTGGAAGGCAGTCGCTTCGGGCAGCGCATGGTGCTGTTCAGCAGCTACTCGGGATGGCATATTCAGTTCGCCGATCTCGGAGAGGATCATCCCCTCCGCGAACGCGCCGACTACGAAGCGTACGTCGCACGGCTCGATGCATTCCCTCGATACAACCGTGGCGCGATCGAGACGACTCGCGCAGCCCTGGCAGGCGGGTTCGCTCAGCCATGCGCCCCATTCGTGGGCTACGAGCGCACCATCAGCGGCGTGATGGACAGCACGCCGGACCGGTCGCGCTTCATGGAGCCGTTCGCCCGCCGGCCGGCGTTCATGTCCGAATCCGACTGGACGACGCTGCGTACACGAGCGGCCACGGCGGTGCGCGATTCGGTGTATCCGGCATATGCATCGCTGCTGGATTTCTACCGAACCGAATACGCGCCGCGTTGCCGGTCCGTCGCCGGCGTCTCGAGCACGCCCAACGGCGCCGCCTTCTACGCGTTTCGCGTACGCAGTGAGACGACGACGGATCTGACGCCGGAGCAGGTCCACCAGCTGGGCTTGCGTGAGGTGGCGCGCATCGGTGCGGAGATGGATTCGGTGGCGCGCCGCGCTGGCTACCCCGACCGCAAGTCGTTCGTCGCTCACCTGCGCAGCGACCCGAAGTATTACGCGAAGAGCGCCGACGAACTGCTCGCCGCAGCATCGGTGCTCACCAAGCGGATCGACGGCGAGATGCCGAAGTACTTCGGCCGACTGCCGCGGCTTCCATACACGGTGAAGCCCATTCCCGACGCCGTCGCGCCGGGTACCACCACGGCGTACTACGGGCGCGGGTCGCTCGAGGGCGCGCGTCCCGGCATCTACTGGGTGAACACGAGCAAGCTCGATCAGCGCCCGTTCTACGAGCTGCCGTCGCTCACGATGCACGAGGCCGTGCCGGGCCATCACCAACAGATCGCCCTCGCGCAGGAACTCGACCTGCCTCCCTTCCGCCGTTATGGCGTTTCGTTCACCGCGTTCAGCGAAGGATGGGGGCTGTACTCGGAGCGGCTCGGGATCGAGATGGGGCTGTACGACACGCCGGCGAAGGACATGGGCCGCCTCAGCTACGAGATGTGGCGTGCCTGCCGGCTCGTGGTGGATCCCGGCATGCACGCCAAGGGGTGGACGCGCGAGCAGGCGATCGACTTCATGCTGGCCCAGACCGCACTCTCGCGCGGCAACATCGAGGCGGAAGTGAACCGGTACATCTCGTGGCCCGGCCAGGCGACGGCGTACAAGGTGGGCGAGCTGCGCATCAGGGAATTGCGCGCGCAGGCGGAGCGTCGGCTTGGCGCGCGTTTCGACATACGCGGATTCCACGACGCGGTGCTCGAGCACGGGCCGGTACCGCTGGATGTGCTGGACGCGCAGGTGCAGCGGTGGATCGTGCAGCGGGAGCGCGCGCTTCCCTTACCCTGATCGCTCCTCCGAGTCAGGTCTCGTCGCCCAGGTGCACGCGGTGAAGTAGTCGATGGAGTGCAGGTGCGATCACAAGCCCTCCGACAACGATGAACACGAGACCGGCATAGAGCGCGTAGAAGCCGGCGAAGAGCTTTCCGCCTCGGGTCTGCGGCGCGTCGACTGGACCCATGCCGCCGAGCAGCATCGCGCTGTTGAGGAATGAGGAATCCCACTGGAGGCGCTCGAACTCGCGGTAACCCGCCATGCCGACCGCGAGGGAGACCGCCAGGATCACGCTCGCTACGCCCGCGTGTCGAACGACCCGAAGAACGAACTGCCGGCGCGGCAGCAGAGGTTGGTGGCGATGCTCGTACACGAGCCGAACGTACGGAGCGCGCATTCCGCTGGAAAGGGGCGCCTGACCCGATGCGTTTCCGCGATATCGCGAATGACCGTACGGCAAAGGCGTACGGCGCGTCGTGAGGCGGAGCGCGGGCGGCGGGCGGCGGAGATTCGGAGCGCCGTCTGCTCGACAGCGTGTGGGGAGGGAGCGGGCGTTCCTGGAGACGGCGTCTCGAGTCGCGCAGCGACGACGAGTCCCGCCGTCGGAAGGAGCGCACGCGACCGACCGGCGCGACCAACCGGCGCGACCGACCGGCGCGCGGCGCTCTTACACCCGCATCTCGCCCATCACCTTGTCGAGCGTGATCGGCAGCTCACGCACGCGCACCCCGGTCGCGTTGTACACCGCATTGGCGATGGCCGCCGCGACGCCGGTGATTCCGATCTCGCCCACACCCTTCACCCCGATCGGGTTCACGTGCGGATCCACCTCGTCCAGCAGCGTCACGTCGATCATCCCGATGTCGGCGTGCACGGGCACGTGATACTCGGCGAGATCCGCGTTCATGTAGCGACCCGTGCGGCGATCGACGAGCGTCTCCTCGTGCAGCGCCATGCCGACACCCCACACGATGCCGCCCTCGAGCTGACTGCGCGCGGTCTTCGCATTCAGGATCTTTCCCGCCCCATAGGCGGCCACGATGCGCGGAATGCGAATCTCACCCAGCTCACGATCCACTCGCACCTCGACGAACACGGCGCCGAACGCATGCATTGCGTACGCCGCCAGCTCGGCGCCCGGCGCGCTATCGACACGCACGTCCATCATGCCGTTCGGCTGACGACGCAGGAGTGCGGCGTACGACTCTCCCTTCGTCGGCTCTTCAGTCAGGAACAAGCGCCCCTCCGCCGCACTCACCGCAGCGGCAAGCGCTCCCCGTAACGGTGACGCGGTGTCAGCGATCGCCAACGCGATGAGCTTGTCCCGCCCCGCCATGCACGCCGCATGGACGGCACTTCCAGTGGACGCGGTCGTCATCGAGCCACCCGCCACAGGACTTGGCGGCATGCGCGAATCGCCGAGCTCGAACCTCACCTGCTCGGGTGCGAGTCCCAGTGCATCTGCCGCCACCTGCGTCATCACGGTGTAGGCGCCTGTCCCGAGATCGTGCGCCGCCGTCTGCACCAACGCGCGCACCGCGCCCGAACCGTCAGCCGTCAGCCGCACCGACGCGGACGCCGGCATGCGATAGGTGGGATACGTCGCCGATGCCATTCCATACCCCACGAGCACATCGCCCTCACGCATCGCGCCCGTGGTCCGCGGCCTCCGCGCCCAGCCAAACTTCTCCGCGCCCACGCGGTAGCACTCGCGCAACGACTTGCTGCTCCACGGGCGGCCCGACTCCGGATCCCGCTCTGCGTAGTTCTTCAACCGAAGTTCCAACGGATCCATTCCAAGTTTCAGCGCGAGTTCGTCCATCGCGCTCTCGAGCGCAAAGGTACCAGGCGCCTCGCCCGGCGCCCGCTGGAACGTCGGCGCGCCGAGGTCCAGCTTTACCACGCGGTGCGTCGTCACCTGATTGGGTGTCGCGTACAGGATACGCGTCACGTTCGCGCACGATTCCGTGTAGTCCTCGAACCGCGACGTATGCGATACGCTGTCGTGCCGCACCGCGGTGAGTGTGCCGTCACGCGTGGCGCCGAGCACCACGTGCTGCTCGGTCTGCGGCCGCGCGCCCACCGGCCCGTACATCTGGCGGCGCGTCAGCACGAGCTTCACGGGACGCGAGACTTCTCGCGCCGCCATCGCTGCCAATGGCGACTGCGACCACATCAGTCCCTTGCAGCCGAACCCACCGCCCACGAAGTGCGACACGACGCGCACGCTCTCCGGTGTCAGGCCGAACACGCCCGCCAGTGAGTCGCGCTCGCCGATCACGTACTGCGATGCATCCCAGACTGTGAGCCGACCACCCTCCCACGACGCGATCGTCGCATGCGGCTCCATCGGGTTGTGATTCTCGATCGGCGTCGTGTACTGCGCATCCACCTTCACGTCAGCCTGTGCGAGACCGGCCGGTACGTTGCCGCGCTTCGAGTCAGGCTGCCCGCCGAATCCCGGCGGCGGCGCGTATCCTGTGCCCTTGTTCGCATGCATGTCGAGCGTGGGCGCACGCGTTCCACCGTACCGCACCTTCACCAGCGACGCCGCGTCGGTCGCGCGCTCGAGCGTGTCGGCGATGACGAGGGCAATCGGCTGGCCGTTGTAGCGCACGCGATCGTCCTGCATCAGCGACAACGCGTTCGTTCCGAACATGCCCACCTTCTTCATCGGCAGTTTCGGCGCGTTCAGGTGCGTCATCACCCGGATCACCCCCGGCACCGCCTCCGCCGCCCGCGTGTCGATCGCGGACACTCGGCCCACCGGCACCGTGCTCGTGACGATTACCGCATGCGCGATGTTCGACATCGGAAACTCCGCGGCGTATCGCGCGCTGCCGGTGACCTTGAGTCGACCGTCGACGCGGTCCATTGGCGTGCCCACCGACGGCGCAGCGCCGGTCACGATGTCGCGTGCATTCGTTGAGAGAGTCATGGTCAGGCCATCGCAGCGACAGTGGTGAGCGCGCGCACCATGGTGCGCTTCGCGAGCTCGATCTTGAAGCCGTTCTCCGTGTACGCTCTGGCGCCGCGCATCGCTTCCTCCGCGGCGGCACGAAATGCCGCCGGCGTCGCCGCCTGGCCCACGAGCGCGCGCTCCGCCTGCATCGAGCGCCACGGTTTGGTGCCCACACCGCCGAGTGCGACGCGCGCGCCGCGAATCCGGGTGCCGTCGAGATCGAGCGCCACGGCCGCCGACGCGAGCGCAAACGCGTACGACGCGCGATCGCGCACCTTGCGATAGTGCGACCGGCGCGCCCACGGCAGCGCCGGGATGTCCACCGCGGTGATCATCTCGCCCTGTCGCAGCACTGTCTCGCGATCCGGGCGAGTGCCCGGCACGACGTGAAAGTCGACGAGTGGAATCGTGCGCTCGCCCTGTGGCCCAGTCACCCGCACCACCGCGTCGAGCGCCACCATCGCGATCGGCATGTCGCCCGGACTCGTGGCGATGCACTGGTTGCTCGTGCCGAGCACGGCGAGAATCCGGTTGTGCCCCTGGATCGCCGAGCAGCCCGACCCGGGCTCGCGCTTGTTGCACGGCATGGCCGTGTCGCGGAAGTAGTAGCACCGTGTGCGCTGCATCAGGTTGCCGCCCACGCTGGCCATGTTCCGGATCTGTCCCGATGCACCGGCGAGCAGCGCCTCCGACAGCATTGGATAACGCTCCTTCACCACCGTGCTCCAGGCCAGATCGCTGTTGCGCACCAGCGCGCCGATGCGCAGGCCGCCGTCGGGCAGGGGCGCCACCTCAGTCATGTATGCGTGACGCGCACCGAGCCGGTTGATGTCCACCAGCCGGCCGGGCGTCTCTACGTTCAGTTTCATGAGGTCCACGAGCGTGGTGCCACCCGCGATGAAGCGGGTACGCGTGCTCTCGGCGGCGAGCCGTGTCGCGTCGCCGATGTCCGTGGCCGATGAGTATTCGAATGGTCGCATGTCAGCCTCGCGCGGTGGCGCGCACGTTCTGGATGGCGGC
>JAJAYP010000049.1 GCA_026786185.1 Gemmatimonadaceae bacterium | reverse complement strand
GGGCCCGGGCCCCCCCCCCCCCGCCCGGGCCCGGGAACCCCCCCCCGGGCCACTTCCCGCCCGCTCCCCCCCCCCCCGGCCCCCCCCCCCCCCCCCGCCGCCCGCGGGCGGCCGCTCGGACGCGGCGGCAACCAGCGCGTCGACGCGCGCACGCAATGCCAGCGCGCGCTCCATCGGGCGCAGGGTGAGCGCCCAGCGATTCACGCCGGGTGTCGCCGTTCCGGCCGGCTCGCCCCCGATGTCGAGTGAACAGCAATCGAACGGAATGTCCACCCCGCCGGCGACTACGGTGCGTCGCGCCGCGTCCACCCGGTCGGCCCTCGCACGCACCATGCGCACGCCAGCACGTCTGGCGAGCGCGTGCAGATCGACCCGAAGCGCTTCCGCCTCGTACTGGCCCTGGAGGTAGCCGGGGACCATCGCGGAGTAGAAGTGATCTCCGGCAGCGACCAGAACCACCTCCGTATCGGGGATCGGGCGGCGCGCGAGTGCGCGGAGTACATGCAGGTGCGCGTGTCCGCCTCCCACGAGCACCAGACGGCGTGACGGCATCGAGTGACGAGGGAAAGGGTGCGGGACGATCTTGCTTGTGAGCAGCCGAGAGCGGGGTTAAACTATATGGTTCTTGTGGAGTTGATGCGACGGCGTCGTCGTCGCGAATCCAGCAAGTCTGCGTGCGTAGCTCAGCTGGATAGAGCGCTTGCCTCCGGAGCAAGAGGTCGTGGGTTCGAATCCCGCCGCGCGCATTGCGATCGCCGGATCCTGTCTTTGGACATCCCTTCCCGCATGTCCCCCGCTCCCACCATTTCGCCACATGGCGCGCCGGCTCTCCTGGACTGACGTTCGCGGCGGCCTGATCGCGTGCCTCGCGCTGGTCGTCATCGCCGTCGGTGTGCTCACCTTCATGCGAGTGGGCGCGCTGCATGGCGACACCTTCCTCATGTACGCGCTCGTCGGCGAAGCGAGAGGCGTGGCGACGGGCTCCGAGGTCTGGCTCAATGGCCAGAAGATTGGCAAGATCACCACCATTCGCTTTCGCACGCCGGCAGTCGGCGATTCCACGCAGCGGATCGAGATCCAGATGGAGGTGCTCGAGGAGCACCGCAAGGTTCTGCGTCGCGATGCCGTCGCGCAGATCAGGGCCGGTGGCACCGTCATCGGTCCGCCTGTGGTCTACCTGTCGGCAGGATCGACACGCGCGGCGCAACTGCAGCCAGGCGACACGGTGCGCACGCTCGTGCAGACCGAAGTGGAGGGCGCGACCGTCCAATTCAACGCCGCGGCGAAGGAGATTCCGGTCATCCTCGGGAATGTGAAGGAGATGCGCTCGCAGCTGACGTCCTCCGAGGGGACGATCGGCGCCATGCTCAACGGGCCGGGGTTGGCGGAGTTGACTCGAGCGAGGGCGCAAGCGAGCCGGTTGATGCGGCGCGTCTCGAGCAACTCGGGTTCGCTCGGCCCCATCATGAACGGTGGATTGTCGAGCCGGGCGGCGCGCGCGATGGCCCGTGTCGATTCGGTGCGCGCGTTGCTCGCCTCGCCCCGGACGTCAGTTGGCCGGTTTCGACGGGACAGCACGTTGATGAAAGCGGTGAGCGACGTGCGAAGCGAACTGGCCGTCGTGCAGACCATGTTGAACGAACCGCGTGGGACGATCGGCCGAGCTCGCACGGACAGCTCACTGACGGTGTCGCTCGGGCAGGCGCGGCAGGAGATGACGCTCCTGCTCGCGGACATCAAGAAGAATCCCCGTCGTTACCTCTCCGTCTCCTTCTGACGCGCTCGTCGCACTTGACCCCTCCAAGGGTCGTTCGTAACCTTCACACGCTACACGGGCTCTCCGCCGCACTCGCCGATCCGTCGGCACGCGGCGGCCCCGTGTCGCCCCTCGGTCGCCTCGCTGCGTTCTTCGCGCCAGCCGGCCGTCGTGCCTCCCACTCGCGTACGACCGCCCCGTGAACATCGCTGAGCTCAAGCGAAAGTCGATGCCCGAGTTGCACGACATGGCCGACACGCTCGCCGTGGTGTCACACGGGGTCCTCGGCCGGCAGGACCTGATGTTCCGCATCGAGCAGCGACTGCTGGACCAGTCGGAGACGCTGGTCGGTGAAGGAGTGCTCGAGGTGTTGCCGGAGGGCTACGGTTTCCTGCGCAGCCAGGACTGGAATTATCTCTACAGTCCTGACGACATCTACGTCTCGCCGTCGCAGATCAAGCGCTTCGATCTGCGGACGGGCGACACGATCGCAGGCCAGGTGCGTCCGCCCAAGGAATGGGAACGATACCTCGCGCTGCTCAAGGTGGAGCGGGTGAATGACGGCGAACCCGAGGCGGCAAAAGCCCGAATCGCCTTCGACAACCTCCGGCCGCGCTATCCGGATGGGCGTCTACGCCTCGAGAGCAGCGACGGAGACTTGAGCATGCGGGTGATGGATCTCGTCGCTCCCATCGGCAAGGGGCAGCGGGGTCTCATCGTCGCGCCGCCGCGTGCGGGAAAGACGATCCTGCTGCAGAAGATCGCGAACGCGATCGCCGAGAATCATCCGGAGGTCACGCTCATCGTGCTGCTGATCGACGAGCGGCCGGAAGAGGTGACCGACATGCAGCGCGAGGTGCAGGGCGAAGTCATCAGCTCGACGTTCGACGAGGACGCGACACGCCACGTTCAGGTGGCCGAGATGGTGATCGAGAAGGCGAAGCGCCTCGTCGAGTCGGGAAGGGACGTCGTCATCCTGCTCGATTCCATCACGCGCCTGGCGCGCGCGCACAACACGGTCATTCCGAGCGGCGGGAAGATCATGTCCGGCGGCCTGGACGCCAAGGCGATGGAGAAGCCGAAGAAATTCTTCGGCGCCGCGCGCAATGTCGCGGACGGCGGGTCGCTGACGATCATCGCGACGGCGTTGATCGAAACGGGATCGCGTGCGGACGAGATGATCTTCGAGGAGTTCAAGGGCACGGGCAACATGGAGCTCGTGCTCGCCCGCGAGATCGCCGAGAAGCGCATCTATCCGGCGATCGACATCAATCGATCCGGTACGCGAAAGGAAGAGCTGCTGTTTTCGCCGGAGGAGCTCAATCGCGTCACGCTGCTCCGCACCTTCCTCGCCGACATGCCCGAGGCGGATGCGATCGAATTCCTGCTCAAGCAGATGTCGCGATCGAAGGACAATCGGGAATTCTTCGTGCAGATGCGCGAGGGGTGACGAGCGAACCGGCGATGCCGGTCGATCGCGGGAGATGGATGGCGATCGACTGGGGAGAGCGACGCATCGGACTCGCCATCAGCGACCCGAACGGCATCATCGCCACTCCGGCAGGGGTGATCGAGCGTCGCGTGGGCAAGCGAGCCCCGGTCGCCGAGCTCGTTCGACGCGCCGTGTCACTCGAAGCGCGCGCGATCGTCATGGGATTGCCGCTCGATGGCGCGGGCGAGGAGACGGCGCGCTCGGCGGAATGCCGGCGCGTCGCGTGGGAACTCGCACGGCGGACGGAACTGCCCGTGTCATTGCTGGACGAGCGATTCACGACCGCTGCCGCGCTGCGCGCCGTGCGGGAAATGGGAGGCAGCACGCGAGGCAGAAAGGGAGATGTGGATGCCCTCGCCGCCACCGTACTCCTGCAGCACGCCCTGCGGATGCAATCGCTTCCGACCGTTTTCGCCGATGCACCCACTTCGACCGATGATCCTCCGACGCTCGTCTAGATGCCGCCTTGCGGCGCTCGTGATCGCCGTGCTGGTGGGCGTGGCCGGCTGCGGCGGACGCGGCAGCGGAGATGCGCGCGTCGTCGTGCCGCGTGGAGCCTCGCTGCGAGTCGCCGCCGACTCGCTCGAGCGGGCCGGCGTGGTGGGAAACGCGACGATGTTCCGCCTTTATGCATCGCTCAAGGGTCGCGACCGGTCCATTCGGGCCGGGACCTACCGCTTCACGCAGGGAACGTCGTGGGGTGAGGTGCTGGCGGACCTGCATGGCGGCAAGGGGATCGAGCGAAGCATCACCATCCCGGAGGGGTGGTCGCTCCAGCAGATCGTGCCGCAATTGGCGCGCGTGCTTGGCACTCCAGTGGATTCGGTGACGCTGGCGGTGCGCGACACCGCATTGCTGCACGCACTCGACGTCCCGACTCCGACGCTCGAGGGCTATCTCTTTCCCGACACGTACGTCTTTCCCGAAGGCACCACGGCGCGGCAGGCGGTACACGTGATGGTGGCACGCTTCCGGAGCGTGTGGCGGCCGGAATGGGATCAGCAGCTCCAGTCGCTGTCGATGAGTCGCAATGACGTCATGTCTCTCGCCGCCATCGTGGAGAAGGAAGCCCGTCGGCCAGAGGAGCGTCCCGTGATCGCCGCGGTGTATCTGAACCGCCTGAAGATCGGCATGCGTCTTCAAGCGGATCCGACGGTGCAGTATGCACTCGGGCAGCATGTCACGCGTGTCCTGTACAAGCATCTCACGACCGATTCTCCGTACAACACGTACCGATACGCCGGCCTGCCGCCAGGTCCCATCGCGTCGCCGGGACGCCCGTCGATCGTCGCGTCACTGTATCCGGCGAACGTACCGTATCGATTCTTCGTGGCGTATCCCGACGGTCATCACGAGTTCACGACGAACTTCGCGCAGCACAGCGTTGCGGTGAAGCGCGCACGACGGGAGTGGGATTCCGTTGCGACGGCCCGGCATGATACGCAGCGTACACTCGTCCCGGCGAGCGTGCTTCCGGGCGTGAGCGATTCCACCACGTCCATTGGCCGGTCGGCGGCAAAGACGCGAAGGAAGCGCGGCTCCTAGTGTTCGACGCCCGATCGTTGCGTCTCGTCGCGATCACCGACTCCCTGCGCGATGGCATGGACGGGTTGTCGGACCGGGCATCGGCTGCCGTTCGCGGCGGCGCGACGATGCTCCAGCTCCGGCTCCCCGGCGAGTCAGCCCGCACGCTGGTACTGGCGACTCGCGCGCTTCGCGCTGCGGCGCCGGGCGTTCCTCTGCTGGTGAACGACAGAGCCGATGTCGCCTTGGCCGCGGGCGCCGACGGGGTGCACGTGGGCAGCGACGGGTTGTCCCCGATGGCATTGCGGCGCATCCTGCCCGCCCCCTTCATCATCGGATTCTCGGTGGGCGAGCAGGCCGACGTCGTCCGGAGCGCGGGAGCCGACTATGTCGCGATCGGTCCGGTGTTCACCAGCGGGGGCGGCACCGGGCCTTCCGACGCGATCGGCATGGCGCGATTCGTCGAGCTCGCGGCGGAATGCGGTGTGCCTGCCCTCGCCATCGGCGGCATCGCATTGACGAACGCGCGCGATGTCATGGCGGCCGGCGCGTACGGAGTCGCGGTGATCAGCGCTCTGTTTGGCGTGCGTGATCCGATGCTGGCCGCCCGCGCGATCCGCTCCGCCCTGGACGCCACCGGAAGCTGATGTCGGGCACGGATTCCTCGTCCTGACCGGTTCGACGCGTCTCGATCGGGGTGATCCAGCGCGTGACGTCGCGTACTGCGGCGACGATGCGCGCGAAAATCGGCGGAAAAACGAAGAGATCGACGAGCTCGGGATCGAACTGCGTTCCTCGGCCTTCGAGAATCACGTCGCGCGCCCTGTCGACGGGTTGCCCGTCGCGATAGCGGCGGGAGTGTGTCACCGCATCGAAGGTGTCGACGATCGCGACGACGCGGGCGCTCAGCGGAATACGTCGACCCCTGAGGCGTCGTGGATATCCGTGGCCATCCCAGCGCTCGTGGTGCGAGAGCACACCGTCCGGGAGGTCCGGGTAGAATCCGCACAGCGGGGACAGGACGTCGGCGCCACGTTGCGGATGCGTGGCGATCGCCTTCCGTTCGGCGGGTGACAACTTGCTGTGATCGTGAATGATGTCGAAGAGGGCTTCGTGGATCTTCCCGATGTCGTGGAACAGCGCCACGCGCTCGACGCTTCGCTGCTCGCGCTCGTCCAGGCCGGCGGCGTCCGCGAGGATGAGCGCGTACGTCGCCACGCGGCGCACATGGGCACCGGTATCGGAATCGTTCGCGTCGATCGCCTTGAGCAGCGATTCCAGCGAGGCGGCGGCAATGCGTTCGGCGGTCTGGCGTCCCTTGACCTCCCGCCGGGCGAGCAGCGCGCTCGCAGCAATGTCGGCGGCGCCGACAGCGGCCGTGGGGAGATAGCGATCGGAGAGTGGCATGGTCGGAACAGGGAGGCAAGATGCAGTCCGATGGATAGACGAAACGACCCGCACCTTGTGCGTTTCACCCGCGCGAGCTTGATACCCCACAGTGGATGATGATGAAGCCAGCCTCATCACTCGTGTAATGCAGGGGCCACTTGAAACAGACTGGGGAAGTTGAAGCAGCAGAAGCTCAGGGACTCACGAGGACCGTGTCCCAGGCCGCCCAGCGTCGTGCATAGGCGCCGCGCACCAAGAGTTGACCCGTCGGAACATGATACCGGGTCAGCTCTGAGGACACCCGGAACTCGAACAGCCGCGACTTGGTCTCGTGGGGCCGGAAGAACAGCGTCGACGAGTCTCTGGCGACGTCGGCCACGCTGATGCCACCGGTGGGCCCGCGGATGTCGAAGGCAAACGTGGGCGGGGCCGCCGGGTCGCCGGGCGCCTTCACCACCATGGCACGGTCACGTGAATTTCGCACGGTGACCAGCAGCGTCACCCACCGCTGACCGTCCGATTCTGGGGGAAGGACCCTGGCCTCGGAGGCGATGTCGAGGGAATCCGGCGGCAGGACGAGATAGTCCCGCTGTGGCGCGTTCCACGGCCCTCCGTCGTCGACACAGCCCCCTCGGCAGTCGACCACCGATGCGCACGCGTCCAGGAAGTCGGCGCGCGAGTGGGTGTCGTTTCGGGCGAGTGCGTGGAGCATTTCGTGTCGCACCACGAGGCCATTATCGACCATTTCCTCTGGTAGGACAATCCGGTTATATCGCGAACTCCAGTAGCCGGCGGCCTGCACTCCGTCGATCGGCACGCTGGAACCTGGCGCGCGGTACCACCGCACCGCCGCGAGGGCGCCGGTGCGCCCGGAGCAACCTTCGGTCATCGCCCACCACCGGGCAAAGATCGCTGGCGGCTCAATCGGGTGGGCATCCGGCGGCAGGGGCGCAGTAAGCGAGCAGCACAGTGAGACGCCCCAGACCAGCACCATGCCTGGGCCGAGCCATCCGCGCCACGGTTGCCGCGATTCAGAGTGCACTCGCAGTCGCCGGTTTCCCCAAGTACGATGGTGCGCTGTGGATGTGCCCGTCGTCCGCCTCTCAGCTGACGATATCACTACCGGCATGTGGCCGTGGAGGGAAGAGCGCCTCCACCCCTGGATCGTGCGCAACGGATGGTCGGCGGGAATGCAATCCTCGATCGAGACATAGCTGACCAGGGCCGTCTGCGGCTGGTCGTCACCACGCATCCGATACGCTCGCTGTGGAGTTTCGCCAACATACATCGGGCGGCACGGATCGCCCGTTATGATTTCATGACTTGTTCAGCAACCTCTTAAACGGCCCGGATGGCTGCTGCAAGTGTCGCGGGCTGCGCGCCGGCCCCGCGCTCGCAATTCGATCGCCGCCTGCGCCGAGTCACGTCGGACGCGTGCCCGCTCTACCTTCCGGGATGCTCACAGCGATCGTGTCGGCCAGAGGCGCGCAGCGCTGGAATGCCGGTCATCCATGGATCTTCCGAAGCGACGTCGTCGAGCGTCCCAACGAAGACGCGGGCGCCGTGCGCGTGACCGACCAGCGTGGCAAGCCGCTCGGCGTCGCGCTCTGGAGCCCGCGGTCCGAGATCTCGCTTCGACTACTCGACCGAGAAGCCGACGCGGCGCTGGATGCAGGCTGGTGGCGCACCGCGATCGAGCGCGCGATCGTTCGACGTACCGGACTGGCGTCCGAGGCGAATGCCTACCGACTCGTTCACGGCGAAGGCGACGCACTCCCCTCGCTCGTCGTGGACCGCTACGATCGATGGCTCGTCGTGCAGCTGATGAGCGCCGGACTCGAGCGATATCGACACGAGATCATCGATGCCTTGCGTGACCTCGAGGCACCGGCGGGCATCCTGGCGCGACACGACGTCCCGCTGCGTGCGAAGGAAGGGCTCGAGACGTCGGTCGAGCTGCTGCACGGTGACGTTCCCGACGAGATCGAGGTGCGGGAGCACGGCATCCGGTACCTGGCTGCGCCCTGGCGCGGACAGAAAACCGGAGCGTTTCTCGATCAGCGCGAGAATCGCGCGCTCGTCGGCCGAGTGGCGAAGGGCGCCACGCTCGACTGCTTCAGCTATCACGGCTCGTTCGCCCTCCACCTCGCCGCGCGCGCGCGCGAAGTGACGGCGCTCGATGCATCGGCGCATGCCCTCGCACGGGCCGAGGAAAACTTCCGCCGGAACGACTTCACCAACGGGGTGTTCGTCGAAGCGAATGCTTTCGAGTATCTGAAGGCGCGCGAGCGGGAGCGCACCCGCTTCGACACGATCGTGCTCGACCCGCCGGCGTTCGCCAAGTCGAAGGCGTCGCTCCCGGCGGCCATCCGGGGCTACAAGGAGATCAACCTCCGCGCGATGCGCCTGCTGTCGCCAGGTGGGATGCTCTTCACGGCGAGCTGCTCCTTCCACCTCACCAAGCCCCTCTTCCTCGAAATGCTCGCGGCCGCCGCCGCCGACAGCGGACGCCGAATCGTGCTGCGCGAATTGCGCGGGCAACCGATCGACCATCCGGAGGTGCTGACGATTCCCGAGACCGGATACATCAAGGGAGCGCTACTGGAGGCAACGGACTGAACTGGCGTACGGCGTACGGCGTACGGCGTACGGCGAACACCAAACCGAACTGCTAACCGTGCTCACGCCCCGACTGAATTCGGCTGGCACTTCGGACAGAAATAGGTGCTTCGTCCTGCCTGCACGATGCGCTCGATCGCCGTGCGGCATCGGCGACAGGGCAATCCGGCGCGGTCGTACACGTCGAGCGCGATCGTGTCATCGTCGGTGTAGCGGGAACCGGTCGCGCGCCGGAGCACGGCGGCGATCGCCGATCGCAGAGCGCGCACCTCCGTGTCGCCAAGCGAATCGGCGCGACGCGTCGGGCCGATCCTGGCGCGCCAGAGCGACTCGGCCGCGTAGATGTTGCCCAGTCCCGCGACGAGCTTCTGATCGAGCAGTGCTGGCTTGATGGGCCCGCGCCGTATGGCCAGTGCCGCACCCAGCGCAGCGGCGGTCCACCCGCGATCCGCCGCGTCGGGCCCGAGCCCGAGGTCGAGCTCCGCTCCCGCCGCATGCACCTCCATCGTCCCCAGCGCGCGCGAGTCGACGAGCACGAGTCGCGTGCCGTCGTCGAAGGCGATCGTGGCGCGAGCGAAGCGCGGCAGCGGCGCATCGCGCTTGCCATACACCCAGTCGCCATTCATGCGAAAGTGCACATGCAGCACGCGCCCGTCGGCGAGGTGCAGCAGCTGATGCTTGCCACGACGCTCGACGCGCGCGACCTGCGCGCCGCGCAGCGCACGCAGCGTGGCCGGTCGGATGCGCCGGCGCAACGCGGGGTGCAGCAACCGCACCTGTTCGATGGTGCGCCCTTTCGCTCGGCGACGCAGCACCGTCATCGCCGCTTCGACTTCAGGAAGTTCCGGCATAACTGACCCATAAGGCGTTGACAGCACTCGTACGCGCTACGCAAGATGCGCGGATGCTCGCGCTCCCTCAATCGGTCGTCGGCGCATCCCGGTCGCCGGAGGTGCGCGCCGCCGGCGTCCGGCGCGCCCTGCTGTTCGTCCTGTTCCTGAACGCGCTGTCGGCTGTGCTCAAGGTCGCCGTGGGCGCGCGCACGGGAGCGCTGACGGTCCTCGGCGCGGCGCTCGAGTCCGGGCTCGACATGCTGAGCAACGGCGTGGCGATTCTCGCGATCTCCGTGGCCGCTCGCGCGCCGGACGACGACCATCCATACGGCCACGAGAAATTCGAGACGCTCGGCACGCTCGGCATCGTGGCGTTTCTCGCGATCACGTGCTTCGAGCTGACGCGACAGAGCGTTGTCGCCATGACCGGTGACGTCGCCCCGCCGAACGCCACGCTCCTCGATGGCGTGATCCTCATCGTGTCGCTCGCCGTGAGCGTATACGTCGTGCGGTACGAACGGCATCGAGGGCGCGAACTCGGCAGTGCGCTGCTGCTCGCCGACGCCGCGCATACGGCGAGCGACATTCTCGTCACGGCGCTCGCCATCGCCTCGCTGGTGCTCTCGCACCTGGGGTACGTGCGCGCGGATGCCGTGCTGGGCTTGATCGTCGTCGTCATCATCGCCTGGAGCGGTTTCCAGATTCTCCGAGGATCGATTCCCATTCTCGTCGACGCTCGCGCCGTTGAAGCAGAGCGTCTGGCGTCGATCGTCCGGATCATCCCCGGGGTGATCGGTGTGCGGTCTGCCCGTTCGAGACGCACGTCGTCCGGTCATCTGTTCGCCGAGGTGACGATCCTCGTCGACGGCTCGACGAGCGTGGCCGATGCGCACGATTTCACCGACGAGGTGGAGCGTGCGATCTCGCGGGAACTGGGCACCGCCGAGGCAATCGTGCACGTGGAGCCGGCCTGATCCCTAAGTTCTGAAGTTTGCTCTACTTGCGCCACTGCCCTGGACCGATACTTTAACCTGTCCTTCTCCCGGAAACGCATGGCGTCTCGGCCGTCCCGATCTCTCAAGTACGAGTATGAACTGTATCTCGAGCGGGAGATCGAGAATTACAAGGAGTCGGTTCCGCGGAGCGTGCTGCTCTCCATCGGCGACGACGCGGTCAGTGCACTCGCGGCGCAGCAGCAGTTCGCGCTCACCGAGCTGCTCCTCGTCGACGAGGTGGACAAGATCATCTTCAAGCGGCTGCGCCTGCCGGCCTACGTCACCTGGCGCAAGCGTCGCGTGAAGCTGATGGAAGAGCTTCGACGCCCGGAACACTGGGGTCTGAGCCCCGACGATCTGGTGGTGCGCGCCGTACAGACGGTGACCGCGGATTCGCGTGTTCTGCTGGCAGGAGCGGCCGTCGAGACGCCGGCGCTATTTCTCGCCGCGCGCGGATGCGACGTGACGGCGCTCTCCGCGCCGGACACCGTGCAACGCGTGCTCGACGCCGCCGAAGAGGCGGGACTCGGCGAGCGGGTTCACGCGACGGCGCTCGCACTGGAGTCGTGGACGCCGGGTGCACCGTTGACCGCGGTGATCTATACCCCCGCCGCATTCGCTGGTCTGACATCGGCCGAGCGGGCTCGCGTGATTCAGGTGCTGCAGAGCGCGACGGCCGACGGTGGCGTGCACCTGGTTCAGACGATCGCGGCCGGGAAGCGAACTCCGGTGTCGCTGGACGAGCTTCGCCGACGGTATCGTGGGTGGGAGGTGACGGTGGAAGAGGGCGCTCCGAATACCTTCCTGGCCAGGAAGGGTGTCGCGTAGGCGTGCGACGTTACGACACACTTCGCTCGTTTTCGTTTCGCGTCACAGTGACACGAACGAGCCGTGTACCAGCCGGCGATAATTCGTATCTCTTTGCAAGGCCAGAGGTTGAGGATCTCGCGCCGAATGGCGTGCTAGGTGCTTTAGCAGGGTATGCCCTCGCCCGTTCCGGGGGCACCCTCCTACGATGGCGCCATCATGACCGAGCTTCCCCTCCCCATCCCGTTCGACGAGCCGGTTGGAATCGTGATCTCGCGTGGTCGCGAGCCCGAGACCACGCCACGCTTCTCCGCCTACGTCTGGGCACCCTTTCCCGGCGACGTGATCGAGGATGAGGAGAAGGAAGAGCAGGCCGCCTGACATCCTGCCCTATGGACGATCGACCTGAACGCCGCGGCGACTGCCGCGGCGTTCGTCGTTGCAGTCGCAGGTACGCCCCTTGCCCACCGGTCCGTCGTGGAACGCACTGCCTCGTGGGACAGCGAACGTGTTCAACTGCTCGGACGCAGGATTTCCGAGCTCGGTCTCTCGATCGCCGGTTCGCGGGTCGAGCGGCTGATCGCGCGGCTGTACGACGAGCTCGCGGAGCGGGGCGTCGCCTTTCGTCCGCCCGTGTATCTCAGCGATCAGTGGGGTTGCCCTGATGGCACGCCGCTCATCGGCGTGCCGTTCTACCTGGCCGACGAGCGCCTCGAACGCATCGAAGCCGAGCATGCAGGTGCGATCGAAGGCGACGACGAAGCGATGCGATATCTGCGACATGAAGCGGGTCATGCGCTCAACTACGCGTTCCGACTTCACGAACGACCGGAGTTCGGCATGCTGTTCGGCGATTACCACCGTCGCTACGACGAGCATTATCCCGCCGATCCGATGTCGCGCGAGCACGTGCGCCACATACTGGGGTGGTACGCTCAGAAACACCCGGACGAGGATTTCGCGGAGACGTTCGCGGTCTGGATGACTCCCGGACTGGACTGGCGCATCGAGTACGCGGAGTGGGGTGCCCTCGCGAAGCTCGAGTGGCTGGACGGCATCATGGCGGAGATTTCTGGAATCGCGCCGGCGCCATTGGAGCCGACCGACGATGATCTGCCGGTGGGTGCGATGACGTGGACGGTGGCCGATCATTACGCGGACGACGAACCGTTGCTGATCGGCGATGCGCGACAATTCGACGGCGACCTGCGTCGTGTCTTCGCGATGGCCGCCGATGCACCAGCGGGTGAGCCAGCCGAGCGTTACCTTGCGCGACACGAAGGCGAGCTGGTGGCGCGCGTCGCATACTGGGCGGGCGGCGGGCCCGGCGCGGTGCGTTCGCTGCTTCGCGCACTGTCCGAGCGAGCCACCACGCTGGGGCTGCGCGTGGCGGGTCTCGAAGCCGCGACGCTGATCGAGCTCACCGCCTTCGGTACGGCCGTCATGATGCACTGGCGCTACACTCATGCCTTTCGCGCCGCGCGCGCCGAGGTGATCTCGTGAAGGTCGTTCTGCTGCACGGCGCCGATGCGTCCGAGCCCCCCGAGGATCCCGTGCTCGGCCAGATCGAGGACACGCTCCGTGGACTTGGGCATGAGACGACGCGGGTGCCGGTCGCCGGGGATGTGCAGGCGGTGTTTCAGTCGCTCGTCGCCGCCGCTCCCGCGATCGTGTTCAACCTCGCCGAGTCGTTCGACGGCAAGAGCGCGCTCGAGTCGAACGTGGCGGCGCTGCTGAATCTGATCGGCCTCCGGTACACCGGGTCGAGTCCAGCCGGACTATTGATGGCGGGCGACAAGAGCCTGACGAAGCAGGTGCTCAGCTTCCAGAAGATTCTCACGCCGCAGTTCGCATCCGTCTTTCGTGGCGCGCTCGATCATGTGGGAGACCTGACTTTTCCGCTCATCGTGAAGCCGCCGCAGGAGGACGCGTCGCTCGGCATCACGTCCAAGAGCGTGGTGCGCGACATCAAGGAACTGTTCGGCACCATGGACTCGCTGCAGCGCGAATTCCAGTCGCCCATTCTCGTTGAAGAATTCGTGGAGGGGCGAGAGTATTATGTGGGTGTGCTCGGGAACGTGAACCCGCAGGCGCTTCCGGTGATCGAACTGGACTTCAGTGCGTTTCCCGCCGATCGTCCCAAGGTGGCGAGCTACGAGGCGAAGTGGGGCGATGGCGGCACGGGGGGCGAAGGGGAAACGGGCGCCGAGTTCGCCGGAACGAAGTCGATCTTCCCGACGGATCTCGACCCCGCACTCGGCAAGCGAATGCAGGAGGTGGCGGTGAGTGCGTTCAATGCGCTTCGTCTCCGCGACTACGGACGCGTGGACCTGCGCGTGACGCCGGACGAGCGGATCTACGTGATCGAGGTCAATCCGAACTGCTATCTGGAGCAGACGGGTGAGTTCGCGCGGGCGGCGGCGGAGAGTGGCCTGGCGCATGGGCAACTGGTGGCTCGCATCCTGGAGCTTGCCCAGGCGCGCTACTCGCGCTGACGAAGGGCCTGAACGAAAGAAGCCGGCGCCAAAGCGCCGGCTTCTCCGTATGCGACAGCGAACTGCTTACTTCGACGACTTCTTGCGCGAGGACTTCTTCGCGCCCTTCTTCGCCGTCTTGCGGCGGGCGGACTTCTTCGCGCCGGACTTCTTCGCCGACGACTTCTTGCGCGCCGATCCCTTCTTGGCGCTCTTGCGCCCGCTCTTCTTGGCAGCCATTGAAATCTCTCCTGTAACGGAGTGGAGCGCCCGATCGAACCCCCGGTGGTTCGTACGAGCCAGCGGTGTGCACCGAAGTGCCGTTCCGCCGCAGCACGACCTCGACACGAGATCGTGAAGACACAGCGACGCGACTCAGATTGCGTCGCTCAAACTCGTGAAATTGAAATCCCGCACTTTCATCGGTGGAACCATGACAGCCTGACCTGGTCCGCCGTCCTCGCTCGCGCTGACCCGCACCGGCGTGCCGAGCGCTTCGACATTGTTCAACATGAAGACGGGCGAGTCGTTAAACCGCAAATTCTTTACCGCGCGAGTGATTTTGCCTCGTTCGATCAGAAAGGTGCCGTCCCTCGTCAGACCCGTATAGAGAATCGTCCGCTGGTCCACCGGACGCAGATACCAGAACCGAGTGACGAGCAGACCTCGTGGCGTGGATGAAATCATCTCGTCGATGCTGCTGGAACCGCCGCTCATCCTGAGCGAACCTCCGCTCGCTGTAGGAGAGACGCCCTGCTTCTGCGCCCAGTAACGGTCGTAGTTGAGATTCCTGACGACACCATTCTCGATCCACACGCTGCGACGGGTCGGAAGACCTTCGCCGGTGAACGGCGCGCCGGCGATATCGGCATCGAACGGATCCGAGAGCAGCGTGATGCGCTCGTCGACGACCTTCATGCCGAGCTTGTTGCCGCCGCCCGGCTTCGAGAAGAACGACCGTCCCTCGTCCGCGGCACGAGCCGCGAGCGCATTGGCGATGAACTGCACGAGATTCCCGACCGCGGTCGGCTCGAAGACCACCGTGTAGCGACCCGGCTCGACCGCTGCGGGATTCCGTGACGCGCGCGCCTTCTCCGCGGCGCGCGCGCCGAGGGACGCGGCGTCGATGCGCGCCCAATCGTGATGAGCGCTGCCCGCCCATCCGGAGCCGGTGCCATCGGCGGTGCGCACGGTGGTCGTGAGCGCAGCCGCCGTCGCACGAGCGTATGCAACGAGACCCTTCGTGTTCGCGACGGCAGTCGCGCCGATGCGAGCGTCGAGGTACCCGGTGGAGAGCAGGCCGCCCTGCCTCGCCGGAGCTGCGATCGCACGGACCGCATCGGCCCGTCCCTGTGGATCGAGCGCCGCGGTGGCTTCGCTCCAGTTGCGACCTTCCTCGTAGCGCTGCGCATCCAGCTCGGGCAGGAACTCCGGATCTTCCGGCGCAAGCCGCGCGAGCCGCTCCGCCGTCTGCACTGCCTGCCGGAGCGAGGCATCATCGAGCTGATTCGTCGTGCTCGTCGCACTCCGGCGACCCGCGTAGGCGGTGACGGTGACCGTGGTGTCGTAGTTGTCGCCACCGGTGGACGCCTGATTCACGGCGAATCTGGTATTCCCGCGACTCCCACTGCCGATGTTCACTCTCGCCGCGTCGGCCGCACCGACGAATCCGAGCGTGCGCTTCGCGAGTGCCTCGCACTCCTCGCGCGACAGGTAGCGCCCGGAGGCGGCGAGCGATCGGAGTTCGCTCACGCCTTCCGGCCCGTGTTGATGACATTGACGTTGCGGAACCGGCTCGGCACGCAGCCGTGGCTCACCGCATTGGACTGCGACGGCTGACCCTTGCCGTCGCCGAACGCACCGCCCAGCAGGTAGCTCCGAGCGCCGCCGATCATGTCGAGGCCACCCCAGAACTCCGGAGTGCGCATCTGGTACGCGACATCCTTCAGCATGCCGACGATCTTGCCGCCCTTGATCTCATAGAAGAGCTGTCCGCCGAATTGCGCGTTGTAGCGCTGCTGGTCGATGGAAAAGCTGCCATCGCCGATGATCGCGATGCCACGGTCGGTTGCCGCGATCAGCTCGTCCCATCCCTGCTCCTTGCTCCCCGGCAGTTGCGAGACGTTCGGCATCCGCTGAAACTGGACGTCGGCCCAGCTCTGGCCGTACGAGCAGCCGTGCGACCGCACCGGGCGGCCACTCTTCCTGTAGTACTCCGCCAGGAAGGGAGCCTGCTCGCGGGTCGTCTGGTAGTCGACGAAGATTCCGTCCTTCACGATGTCGAAGCTTTCGGGCTTCACGCCTTCGTCATCCCAGCCGACGGCCGAGAGCGAGCCAGGCTGCGAGCGGTCTCCGCGAATGTTCATCAACGGGGAGCCGAACTTCAGCTTGCCAAGCATCTCGGCGGGCGGCGCGACGAACGACGTCCCGGCGTAGTTCGCCTCGTATCCCAGCGCGCGATCGAGCTCCGTGGGATGGGCGACCGATTCATGGATCGTGAGCCAGAGGTGGCTCGGATGCAGCACGAGATCGTATCGCCCCACGTCCACGGGTTTCGCGCCGATCTTCTCGACGGCCTCCGCGGCCCATCGCGGTGCGTTCTCCACCAGCCGCGCGTCGCGAACGTGCTCGTACCCCTTCCCCATCGGTGCGATCTCGTTCGACTGCCGCGTCTGGAAGTCACTCATGTCGCTCGATACCGCGGTGGCCGTCACCGAGGGCTGGGTGCGATAGATCGTCTGGGTGATGAACGATCCGTCGCTGGACGCGAAGGTCTTGTCCTCGCGGAGAAAGAACATGCTCGAGTTCACGAATCGGGCGCCCGCCTTGAGCGCGGCGGCATTCGCCGCGAGCAGCACGCCGACCTTGTCCTCGATCGGCACGGTGAACGGATCGGTCTCGATCGCCGTGCTCCAGCGTCCGTCGGGGGTGGACGTGACCGGCGCGAGCACGACGGGACGGAGGATGGTCACACTGTTCGCTCGCGCCTGGAGTGCCGCCTGGCGCGCCACGCGCGCGACTTCATCGCGGGTCATCTCGCGACTCGCGGCGAATCCCCATGCGCCGCCGACGAGCGTTCGAACGCCGAAGCCCTGCGTCTCGTTGTCGATCAGGCCCTGAACGCGCTGCTCTCGTGTGAACAGGGACTGGGTGCGATTGCGATTGAAGCGGATGTCGGCGTACGTGGCGCCCGCGGCACGAGCGGAGTCGAGTGCGACGCTCGCGAGCTCCCGGAGATCGGCGTCGCTGAACGAGCGGAGCGGAGGCGCGCCGATGACTGCGGCGCGGGCAGCGGCGGGAACGGCGGCGAGTCCAGCGATGGCAGCGGCGGCGGCGGCGCTGGTCCTGACGAACTCACGGCGGGTTGAACCCACGCAACTCCCTTTCGACTCGTGAACCTGCAATGCGCGCCCGGACGAGATCGCATGAGCAAACGAGGAACGAGCAACTGGCGCGAATATAGGAACGCGTGAAATCACACGCAATAGTGAATCGCGCGCGTTTCATTATGCCGCGCGACGACGTGAGCTGCCGCACACTTCCCTCCGCTCGCCGCGCCGGTTTGGTTTCGTGGGCGATGCGGTGCGAGATCACGTCGAGTGTCACACGGTGCAGAGAGCGAGGCGGCGGTGAGAGCGCTGGTGAAAGCGACAGCAGGGCCCGGATTCGTCCTCGAGGACGTCGCGCAACCGCAGATCCGCGACGACGAAGTGCTGATCCGTGTGCGGCGCGCCGGCGTGTGCGGTACCGACGTGCATCTCTACGAGTGGGATGCGTGGGCTCAGGGACGCTGTCGTCCACCATTCACCGTCGGGCACGAGTTCGCCGGCGATGTCGCCGCGGTCGGACGGTTCGTCACCGACGTGAGGGAAGGCGACCGGGTCACGGCCGAGGGGCACCTCGTCTGCGGCCGCTGCCACCTGTGCCGCACGGGCAATGCGCACGTGTGTCCGAACACGAAGATCATCGGTGTCGACCGCGATGGCTGCTTCGCCGACTACATCGCGATGCCCTCGACGAATGTGTGGCAGCTGGATGACGCGATCCCGTTCGAGATCGGCGGTATCCATGACCCGATGGGCAATGCCTTCCATACCGCGCTGGTCGGCACGGAGATGCCCGGCAAGACGGTGCTCATCACCGGGTGCGGCCCGATCGGAATCTTCGCCGTCGGGATCTGCCGCGCCGCAGGCGCCTCGCGTATCATCGCCAGCGACGTGAACGAGACGCGGCTCGCGCTCGCGCGCACGATGGGTGCCCACGATGCGGTGCAACCGCAGGGCGCGGAGTCGGCCGTGCGATCGGCGACCAACGGGCTGGGTGTCGACGTCGTGCTCGAGATGTCGGGGGTGCCGAGTGCCATCCACCAGGCGCTGGCGCTGGTGCGCGTGGGCGGCCGCGTGCAGATGCTCGGCATTCCCGCGAAGGCGATGGAGCTGAACGTCGCCACCGAAATCATCTTCAAGGGAATCACGGTGTACGGCGTCGTCGGGCGTCGCATGTACGACACCTGGATCCAGATGACGCAGTTCCTCCGGTCCGGGCAGTTCGATCCCACGCCGGTGATCACGCACCGCTTTCCCCTCGAGCAGTTCGACGACGCGATATCCGCCATCAAGGGCGGCGAGGCGGGCAAGGTGGTGTTCGAGATCGGCTAGGCAACACGGGTCAACGCACCACCCCTCCATCGACACGTCATGACGCTCAACGCGAACTTCACCGCTGGTCTGGAAACGAGGCTGCAGCAGCTTCGCGACGACAGCGTGTACAAGCGACTCAACCATCTCGACTCGCCACAGGGCGCGCGCGTCGTCATGGAGGGACGTGGGGAGGTATTGATCCTGTCGTCGAACAACTATCTCGGGCTGGCCAACGAGCCCGCGGTGGTGCAGGCGGGAATCGACGGCCTCGAACGGTTCGGTGCCGGCACGGGCAGCGTGCGCTTCATCTGCGGCACGTTCACGGTGCACCGGGAGCTCGAGGCAGCGTTGGCGCGATTCGTCGGCACTGCGTCGTCATTGTCGTACGTCTCGGCGTGGAATGCCAACGAGGGATTGACGGCGACCGTGGTGGAGGAAGGCGATTTCGTCGTGTCGGACGCGCTGAATCACGCCTCCATCATCGACTCGATCCGCCTGGCCAAGTCGATCACGAAGTGCCAGACGGCGGTCTACAAGCATGCGGACCTCGATGACCTGCGCACGAAGCTCGCAGCGGCTCGCGGCGCCAAACGCCGGCTCGTGTGGAGCGACGGCGTGTTCTCGATGGAGGGGTCGATCGCACCGTTGCCCGACCTGTTGCAGATCTGCCGTGATCACGACGCCGTCCTGATCATCGATGACTCCCACGCCACGGGTGTGCTCGGCAAGACGGGGCGCGGCGTCGCCGAGCACTTCGGCATGCTGGGCGAGGTGGACGTCATCACGTCCACGCTTGGCAAGGCGCTGGGGGGCGCGGCGGGCGGGTTCGTGGCCGGATCGGCCGCGCTCTGCGACTACCTGACGCAGCGCTCGCGCCCGCAACTCTTCTCCAACGCGCTGCCCCCGACCGTCGCCGCGCGCGCGCGCGCGGCCGGCGAGTTGATCGAGGCGCACCCCCCGCGCGGACAGACGCGTCGCGACCACCCGCGGGACTTCCGCGCGCGGCTCGTCGCGGCGGGCGTCGCTCCGC
>JAJAYP010000048.1 GCA_026786185.1 Gemmatimonadaceae bacterium | reverse complement strand
GCTCCTCGCGCACGCCCGTGCGATGCACGGCGGCGTTTCGGCGCGCCACGCCGGGCGCTATATACACGTCTCCAGTAATGGGCGCATTCCGCGCCCCCGCGGCGAAGCGGAAGGAAATCACGTCCGTGGGCCCGCGGTGACGCAGGTGATCCCAATTGAGGCGGGCAATCTCCCGATCGGTCACGAACGCGATGGAAAGCCGCGCATTCCGCACCCGCTCGGCGCGCAGCACCCGCTCCGCGACCCTCGCGACACGCGCGCGCGCGACGGCGATCCGCACACCATTCGTCGTCACGTCCACAACGCGGGTCACGCCCCGACCGATGACCGGCGCGGCGACGGCTCGAGGCCCGTCACCACCGCCCGATGCGTGCATGAGGACACGCTAGTCTCCGTCGGCAGCGTACGCCTTGATGATGTCGCGCACGAGCCGATGACGCACGACGTCCGCATCGCTGAAATAGTGAAACGCGATGCCTTCGATGCCGAGCAGGATGCGCTCCACCTGCATCAGCCCGGACTCTTCCCGTTTGGGCAGGTCGACCTGCGTCTTGTCGCCCGTGATGACAATTTGCGAATTCACGCCGAGGCGAGTGAGGAACATCTTCATCTGCATCGCCGTCGCGTTCTGGGCCTCGTCGAGAATGACGAACGCGTCGCCCAGGGTGCGACCGCGCATGAACGCCAACGGTGCGATCTCGATGACGCGGGTCTCCAGCGCCTTCTGAATGCGCTCCGCCGGCATCATCTCGTCGAGCGCGTCGTAGAGCGGGCGCAGGTATGGATCCACCTTGGCCTGCATGTCGCCCGGGAGAAAGCCGAGGCTCTCGCCCGCCTCCACCGCCGGACGCGCGAGGATGATGCGTCGCACCTTCTTGCGGGTGAGTGCGTCGACCGCCGCCGCGACGGCGAGGTACGTCTTGCCGGTACCGGCGGGGCCGATGCCGACCACGATGTCGTGCTCGGCGATCTTGGCGAGATACTCGGCCTGCCCGCTGGTCTTCGCCTGAATGAGCTTCCGCATGCCGGGCAGTGCGATGCGCCCCTCCGCACCGGCGCTGCCGTCGCCGTTGCTGCCGGCGCCGTCGGCTTCGCTCAGCCGCAGCACGTCGTCAGGCGTCAACTCCATCCGCTGCCGCGCACGCTCCACCATGCGACGCCCCACCTCGGTTGCCCGCTCGACGAGCTCCTGCGGACCGGTGATCGACATCGTGTCGCCCCGGAGCGCGACCTTCACGCCGCACAACCGCGACAGTTCCACCAGGTTGCCGTCGTTCACGCCGGCGAGCGTCAGCATGTCCGCTCCCTCGGTCGAGACCTTCTGCGTCATCGAGCCTTCGCTCACGCGTGCTCCACGGTGATGTGTAAATCCTTCAGGTCCGCGGCGGGCACCGGCGATGGCGCACCCTCGAACAGCGCGCGCGCCGTGGTCGTCTTCGGGAATGCGATCACGTCGCGCAACGACGTCGCCCCCGCGAGCAGCATGGTGATGCGGTCGAACCCGAACGCGATGCCGCCGTGCGGAGGAGCGCCCGCCCGCAGTCCCTCGAGCAGAAATCCGAATCGTGCCCGAGCCGTCTCCGCGTCGACACCCAGAAGGCCGAAGATGCGGGCCTGTACCGCGGGATCGCTGATGCGGATGCTGCCGCCACCCAGTTCGGTGCCGTTCAGCACGAGGTCATACGCCTGAGCGCGCGCCATCCACGGCGCAGTGTCCAGCAACTCGACGTCATCCGGATGCGGCGCCGTGAAGGGATGATGCACCGCGCCGAGCGCGCCGGATTGCGGATCGCGCTCGAACATCGGGAAGTCGGTGATCCACGCGAACGCATTCACATGCTCGGGAACGAGACCCATTCGCTGCGCAACATCCTGCCGTACGCGATCGAGCGCGGGGCCCGTCACGCGATCCGCGCCGGCCAGGTAGAGACCCAAGTCGCCGTCCGCCAGCCGAAGCAGCGATGCGCGCGCGTCGTCGAGCACCTTGGCGGCCGCACCCTGCAGCACGCCATTCACGCGCTTCACCCGGAGCAGGCCGCGCGCACCGGCACTCTTGACGATCGCATCGATCTCGTCGAGCTGCTTGCGCGAAAGTGTCGCGCCGCCGGCTACGCGGATGCCGCGCACGCGCCCATCCGCGTCCAGCGCCGCCGACGTGAAGGGGAACTCCACGCCGCGAAACGCCTCGCTCACGTCCTCCAGCTCCATGCCGTATCGGAGATCCGGACGGTCGATGCCATAGCGCTCCATCGCATCGGCGTAGGTCATCCGCGGAATGGTGGCCGACACCGTGCTGTTCCCCTCCGCCCAGAGCGCGCGCACCAGACCTTCGGCGAGCCGGGTGATGTCGTCCTGCGCGCCGAACGACGCCTCGATGTCGATCTGCGTGAACTCCGGCTGTCGGTCGGCGCGCAGGTCTTCGTCGCGAAAGCACCGGGCGATCTGGAAATACCGATCGAATCCGGACACCATGAGCAGCTGCTTGTAGATCTGCGGCGATTGCGGGAGCGCATAGAACTCGCCCGGATGCACGCGGCTGGGCACGAGGTAGTCGCGGGCTCCCTCGGGCGTGGGCTTCGTGAGGATCGGCGTCTCGATCTCCAGAAAACCCGCGTCGCTCAGATAGCGGCGTGTACGCTGCATGAGTCGGTGGCGCAGCACGAGATTGTGCTGAAGCTCGTCACGCCGAAGATCGAGGTGTCGGTGACGGAGGCGGAGCTCCTCGGCCGCGAGCTGCTCGCTCTTGCCCCGCGCCACGGGAATCGCCGGCGTCTCCGCCGGTCCGACGATGCGGAGCGCAGTCGCGCGCACTTCCACGGATCCGGTGGCCATGTCGGCGTTCCGCATGGCCGCTGGTCGCTCGGCTACCACACCTTCCACCAGTATGACCGTTTCTGCGCCGAGCGAGGCAGCCTGAGCGGCGAGCATTGCGCCAGCCGAGGAGGGATCGAACGAGACCTGCACCAGGCCCGCGCGATCGCGAAGGTCGACGAACACGAGGCCGCCGAGATCACGCGCCCGATGCACCCAGCCGCCGAGCCGAACGTGCGTGCCCGCATGTTCGGCGCGAAGTGCGCCACACAGATGCGAGCGATGAGTTGTGGCCAGCGCCGATTCGGACATTCCGTACGCGAGAGGGGAGATCGGCGCGGCGCGGTGGAACGTGCGCGCGATCACACTGCGCCGTTAAACGTAGCGGGAACTAGGGTCGGAAGGTAGCGCTCCGGTTGCGTCGGCAAGCCGACTCCGCTAAGCTCAACTCCATGCGGCGCATGACGTTCGCCGCGCGGGCGGCGTCTCGAGCGCCGAGTCCGCGACCGAGGGTGCAGGGCCGATGACCGAGCGCGAAAATCTGCTGAATCTCACCGTCGTCGATGCCGAGACGCGAGTCGCGGCCGCGATGCTCGAGCTCGGACAGCCGAGTTACCGGGTCGCGCAAGTCGTACGCCGGCTATGGGAGGTGCCCGCCCGTTCGTTCGCCGACATGACGGAACTGCCGGCCGCGCTGCGGGCTGCGCTGGACGAACGTTTCGAGTTGCCGCGGTTGGAACTCGCCGTGGAGCAACTGTCCACTGACGGCACGCGGAAGTTCCTGTTCCGGCTGGCGGATGGCGAGGCGATCGAGGCGGTGGCGATACCGGACGGCAATCGCGTCACGCTGTGCATCTCCTCCCAGGCGGGATGCGCGCTCCGGTGCGCCTTCTGCGCCACGGGCGCGATGGGTTTCAGTCGCAACCTGTCCGCGTTCGAGATTGCCGGTCAGGCGCGTGAGATGCGCTTGCTCGACGAGCCGGTGGTGGTGACGAACATTGTCTTCATGGGCATGGGCGAGCCGCTCATGAACTGGAAGGCCGTCTCTGGCGCGCTGACCCTCCTCAACGACCCGCGCGCCCTCGGCGTCGGCGCGAGACACATCACCATCTCCACCGTTGGCATCCTGCCCGGTATCGTCGCACTGGGCGAACGCCCTGAACAGTTCCGTCTCGCGATCTCCATCCATGCGCCCACGGACGAGCTCCGCCGGACGCTGATGCCGATCAACACCAAGTATCCGCTCTCGGACGTGATCGCGGCCGCCAAGGTGTTCGACCGGCGTGTGACCTTCGAGTACGTGATGCTCGGCGGCGTGAACGACGGCATCGAGCAGGCGCGCGCACTCGGACAACTCGCGCGCGAGTGCGGTGCCTTCGTCAACCTGATCCCGTTGCACCCCGGTGGCTCGCAGGGATTCGTCCCGACGGCCGCCAACGAGATCTCGCGTTTTGCGCGGCTGCTGCGCGATCGGGGCGTGGAGGTCGCGGTACGCAAGAGCCGCGGCATCGACATCGCTGCCGCATGCGGTCAGCTACGGGTCGAGCGGATGGGGCGGCGCTCGCCACGTCCGGCCGAGCAGCACAGTGATGTCCAGGTAGCGTGAGGAATCCGGTCGCGCCACCGCGCGCGCCGGTTGCAGCACCGACACGACGGCGGACGCCCACGCGGGATGTCCCGATCGGTCGAGCACGAGCGTGGTATCGAGCGTCGGCGTGGTGGTGCCGAGTTCCACGACGTCGAATCCGCGATCTCGCAGCAGACGGGTTGCTCGTCTCGCGAGACCGCGCGTCCGCGTGGTATTGAGAACCTGCACCCGGATGCGCACATCGCTCGGCGCGCGCGGAACGAGCAAGCCGGGTAGCACGGAGGAGAGCGGGCTGCGCACGACCTGCCTCGCATGAAGCACCCAGGTAGCTGCGCCGAGCACGACGATCAGCAGCAGCGTCACCGCCACCATGCGGACGCGCGTCACCGAACGGCGTTCCAGAGCGTCACGGCTTCGGGAAACAGGCGATTCCCTTCCCGGAGCGACCATTCCAGCCGGGCACGCAGGACCTGCCGGAAGGTCGCGTCGAAGTCGTGCGGCACCTGCGCGGCGAGATAGGCACGGTCGCTGCGCGAGAACTTGCGCCCCGGTTCCAGATAGTCCGCCATGAACAGTGCTCGTCCCAGGCGTCCCCAATCGGAAGAGCCCACGGTATGGTAGCGTACCGCATCGAGCAGATCCTGCCGCAGCTCACCATCGCGCGCCATGCGCGCGGCAGCCGCAGGACCGTGCAGCATGTCGGTCGTGTACCCTGGGGCCTCGCCCGCGGCCGATCGTAGTTCGCTTTCCGGGGCGTCCCGGAGCGCATCGTGGAACAGGCCGGCGTCGTGCCACGCGATGGCGTCCGCGGGTGGCAGCTTCAATGCCCGCGCCCATGAGTCGAGGAGCTCGGTCACGCGGCCGATGTGCGCGAGTCGCTTCTCCGACACGCGCGCCCACGTCGGCAGCTCGTGCGCGAGATTTTTCATTCCACCCGGCGTGACATCGCGTCCAGCTCGGCGAGCTCGCGACGCCAGAACGCGCGCGTCGCCAGACCGGGGTGCGGCAATGTCAACACGCGCGATTGCATCGCGGTGGTACCGTATCGCACGAGGTCCAGATCGATCGTGCGCGCACCCCACCGCGCACGACGAACCCGGCCGAGTCGACGCTCGATCGCCTGTAGTGCCTCGAGCAGCGCGAGTGGCGCCAGCGCGCACGCGAGGTCGAGCATCTGATTGAGATAGGGGCCCTGCGCGCTGCCCCCGACGGGCGCCGTTTCCTCGATCGAGGACGCGGCGACGATGGATGTCGACGGCAGGAGCGAAATGGCAGCGTGGGCCATCACCAGCCACGCCGCACGATCGCCGAGATTGGAGCCCAGCGCGACGACGGCGCGCGTCGTCACGTGCGGTACTCGACGACGATCTCGGCGAAGTCGAGTGGGCCGCCGAGCGCGACGTGGGGCTTGCGTACCGCCACCCTCACCCGGTCGACGCCCTCCAGCGCGACCACGGCGAGTGCGATGCGATCCGCGATCGTTTCGAGGTAGTCGATCGGATCTGCCGAGGCGACGTCGCGCACGATCGCGTACAACTGGCGGTAATCGAGTACCGAGTCGCTGTCGGCCGCGCGCCGAACGACCAGGTCGACCTCGATCGGCTGTGGAATCTCGCGCTCATGCGCCAGCACGCCGGCACGCACGTGGAACCGCATGCCCGCGAGCTTCACGCCGAGTCGCCGTGTTGGTTCGGCTCCGCCGATCACGACACACTCGTGATGCGTCGCGTGAGCTCGGTCAGGTCGGTGGCAACGGTACGCAGCTCGTGCGTCGCACCTTCCAGCTCGCGAAGCGCCGCCGCCTGCTCTCGCGCGCTCCGCGTGACCTGCTCGGCTCCCTCGCGATTGCGGCCCGTGATGGTCGCGATGCGCCGGACCCGGTCGCTGAGTCCGGCGAAGGCGATCTCCTGCTCACGCGACGTGAGCGCGATGCGCTGGGCACCCGTTGCCGCACTCGCCGTGGCGTCCACGATGAGATCGAGGGCGTGACGTGCCTGCTCGGACAGGATCTCGACGTCCTGCACGATCGTCTCGCCACGGGACATCTGGAACGCCACGCGCCGCATCTGCTCCTCGAACGCGCCCACGATATCTCCAGCGTCGTCCGAGGCGCGCGCACTCTGGACGGCGAGCTTGCGCACCTCGTCGGCGACGACGGCGAACCCCATGCCGTGCTCGCCCGCCCGGGCCGCTTCGATCGCGGCGTTGAGCGCCAGCAGGTTCGTCTGGTCGGCGAGCTCGCGAATGACCGCGATGAACTCCGTGATACGCTGCACGGTGTGGCCCAGCGCCTGGATCTGCTGCCCGCTCTCGCCGACGAACGTCTTCGCGCCTACCAGTCGCTCGATCGCCGTCGCGATGGTGTGCCGGTGCTCCGAGGCGATCTCGGTGGCGCGCTGGCTCTGCGCCGCCGCGGCACTACCGTCGCGCACCACGTCCTGCGTCGCCGCGTGCAGCGACTGCGTCACCTCGAGCGAGCGGTCGACCTGCTCGCCCTCCTCGGCGATGGCGCGCGTGATGTCGCCGATGGTGCGAGCCACCGATTCGCCGCCTCCGCGCAGGGCGCGGGCGGAGTCGGTGAGCGTTGCCAACTGCGTAGTCACCCGCGTCATCGCCTCGAGCAACGGCCGCCGCAGATCGTGAATGTGCAGCGTGGTCGCCAGCTGGTTGGCGAATCGGCGAATGAGCGCGACTTCCTTGTCCGGATAGGCGTTCGGCTTGT
>JAJAYP010000047.1 GCA_026786185.1 Gemmatimonadaceae bacterium | reverse complement strand
TCGCATGGGAGCCGGCCTCCGCGATTTCACCCTGTTCAACTCGCGACGCATCGGCATCACGCCGGAAGGTCGGCCCGTCCCGATCGTCGCCGGCGGGCGACTCTCGGGGCGAATCGCGGGATGGGAAGTCGGCGTGCTCGATATGCAGACGCGGCGCGTCGATACCGTGGCCGGTGAGCAGTTCGCCGTTGGGCGGGCCCGGCGATCCTTCGGGAATTCCGACGCCGGCGTGCTGGTGTCCCGCCGGTCCGGAAGTGGAGCCGACAACACGAGCTACGGTGTCGATGCGAACCTTCGGCCCACCGCGAACCTCGTGCTGAACGCCTATCTCACAGCCAGCGACGCAGCGGGTGGCAGCTCCGACGGGTCCGCGGCACGGACTTCACTCGCCTACCGCGGACGACTCTGGAACAGTTCGGCGATGTGGAAGCGAGTCTCGGATCGCTTCGATCCAGGGCTTGGCTTCATCCGGAGACGCGGCATGCAGCAGCTGTTCGCCACGACGGGCGTCCATGCCAGGCCCGCGCTGCCTGGAACCCAGGAGGTCAACCCATACGTCCAGCTGGATTACATCACGGATCTCGCCAATCAGCTCGTCACGCGCTCCGCCGAGGCGGGCCTCAACGTGCTCCTTCGTCCGGAGGGTGAAATCGGCATCGAGGTTACCGACGAGTTCGACCGGCTCGACGCACCCTTCACGATATTCCCCGGACAGGTGATCCCCGCCGGCCGGTATGCGTGGAACGACGCGACCGTGCGGTACCAAAGCGGAGATGGACGCACCCTGTCCGCGATCGTGAGTGCCACCACCGGAGGGTTCTACGACGGCCGTCGCCGGGCCGCGACGGCCAACCTGGTCTGGCGCGCACGCTACAATTTCAGCCTCGAAGGCTCCATGCAGCGGAATGATGTGCGGAGAGACTCAGGGAACTTCGTCGCCGACCTGGCGAGCCTGCGGGCACGGTATGCGTGGTCCACTCGCCTGTTCGGCAGCGCGTACACGCAATACAACGCCCAGACTCGCGCGTTCGTGATGAACGCCAGGGTGAACTTCCGGTATCGTCCCCTGAGCGATCTGTACCTGGTGTACACCGAGCGTCAGGACACCCGCACCGGTATTCGCAACGAGCGTGTGCTCGCTTTCAAGGTGACGCGCATGACGGCTTTCTAGCGTTTCCGCGACACCAGCCTCGGCTCGCCACTACCGCACCGAGCGCGTCAGCCGTCGCCGTCGCCCGGACGCTCGAACACCAGCGTGAGGCGATGCTCGTCCTGTGAAATCATCGCTGGCCGCCATCCCCCGCGGCTGCGCTCGTTCAACAAGTCCGTCAACGCATCCTCGTCGTCACGCGCATGCCGCGATAGCCGAAGCATGACCGCCTGGTATTCTTTCATGCGCGCGAAGTTAGTAGCTTCCGCCCCATGGACACCACCCCCGCGCTGCCGACGCTTCGCCTCGTGTCGCACCCGCTCGTGCAGCACAAGCTGTCACTGCTGCGCGATCGCGCCACGCCCACGAAGATCTTCAAGGAGCTGGTCGACGAGCTGGCCACGCTCATCGCGTACGAAGCCACGAGCGAACTCTCGCTGGAATCCACGCCCGTCGAGACTCCGCTCGAGCCCACGACGGGCAAGCGTGTGAGCGGCAAGAAGCTGACGCTCGTGCCCATCCTGCGCGCAGGGCTCGGCATGGTGGAGGGTGTCGCGCGACTCGTGCCGGCAGCACGGGTCGGCCACATCGGACTGTATCGTGATCACGACACGCTCGAGCCCGTGGACTACTACTTCAAGGTGCCGGGCGACGCTGCGGAGCGCGACTTTTTCCTGCTGGACCCCATGCTCGCAACCGGTGGCAGTGCCGCTGCGGCGGTGGGCTCGCTCAAGCGGGCGGGCGCGACACGCATTCGCTTTCTCTGCCTCGTCGCCGCTCCCGAAGGTATTCGGCGTCTTGCCAGCGCGCACCCGGATGTCCTCGTGTACTGCGCAGCCCTCGATCGCGAGCTCAACGATCAGGGCTACATCCTGCCGGGCCTCGGTGACGCCGGCGATCGCTTGTTCGGCACTCGATAGCGGCTGACAGCATTCCGCGCCGGCTCTCGCAACACAGCCCCTGCCGTCAGTTCAGCCGAACCACTCTCGCGGACATTCCCGCTGCTGCCGCGCGGCATCGAGCACCCACTGTTGCGTGGCCGGATCGTTCAGCTCACCAGCCACCCGGGAGAACCAGTCCGACGCCTCCCGTACATCCCCAATGCGCCGCCAGAGCTCGCCGACGAGATAGGTCAACACCGCGCGCTCCTCGCGCGCGACCCCATCGAAACTGGCCAGCGCTTCCTCGAACTTCCACGCGGCCTTGCGCCGGAAAAATCGTTCGGCTTCGCTGTCCGCCTCGTCCACACAGCACCAGGCGGCACGCAGGAGCAGATCGGCCACATGCCGTACGTCGAGTCCCTGCCATTCCGCCACCTTTGCCGCCGCTTCGTACTTCTCCGAACCCGACACCGCGGCCGTCGACAATTGCGGCGCGAGTTCATTCCAGACGTGCTCCCGCAGGCCGGCACTCACCTCGGCGGCGTCCGTGAAGTCGCGCTCCGCTCCGGAATACCCGCAGCGATTGCACATGTGGATGAGAAACGGCAGCGGCTGCGTGCCGGCCGCGCGCTCGTGAAAGTCCGTGCGCTTCCCGCCGAACGAGTTCGTCGAGATCACCTGCTGGGACTTGAAGCGCGTGTCGCAGATCGGACAGCGCAGCTCGATCAGTTGCAGCGTGGTCATTGCCGTGTCTCCTGCTCCGTGGCTCCCGTCGCTGATGACATCAAAGGAAAGAAGCGTGCCACGTCTTCGCGGCTCCTTCGATTCGCGCCCGTTTCGCCAGTACGCGCGTCCTCTGCTCACTCTGTGCGCCGACTCTCTTGTTCACGTCACCGGTCGCGGCTATCATTCCGCGTCCAACCCCCCGCTGTCGGTGCTCCCATCGCACGACGGTCGCCCCGACGCCCTCCTGCAGGTCGCTTCCCGGTCGAATGCTGATCAACCTGCTGCCTGATTTCTTCGCTGTTCTCGAAAGCACCGACCGCGTCGCCGCCTACCAGCGCTACTACAACGCCCACCGTCGTCTGCTCGAGCCGTACTGGCACAATTACGTCGTCGATCCGGACGGACCCCACTTTGCGGATGTCGTGCGTGCCACCGCACTCGCAAACCGATCCGATCTGCAGGACATGCTCGACCGCACCGACGTCGTGGCCCTCGCACGTAGCACAGAGCAGCAATGCGCCCGGCTGCTCGAGCAGGATGTCGACGTCGATGTGGTGCTCATGGTTGGCGTCGGCGCCGCAAATGCCGGTGAGCTCGTCGTCGATGGTCGCGGTATCGCCTTCGCTTGCCTCGAGCACTTCACCTCCGTCGCAAACCCGGACACGCAGGGGCTCGGGCTCGACCCCGAGCTTCTTCCGCTCTGGCTCGCCCACGAGATCGCTCATGCCATCCGCTATACCTCGCCCACGAGCCGCAGCGAGCTGCGTCAGCTGATCGACGAGGCAGGTGGACAGTACTCGTACTGGGAAACGGGACGGCGCGCATCGCTTCGCGAGTTGCTCATGAACGAGGGATTGGCGGTGCATGCGTCACAGGTCATCAGCCCCGGGCACGCGGCTTGGGAATACTTCGGGTTCGGGCGACGACAGTACGCACGGGTGCGCGAGCTCGAAGCTGTCATCGGTCGCGCCGTACTCGAGGACCTCGATCGCGCAGGTTTGGGCCTTCGCCTGCGCTATTTGTCCGGCGGGATGAGCGATGAGGCGCGCACGGTCGATCGATACGTGCTGCCGGAACGGAGCGGGTACTTCCTCGGCGCACGCATGGCCGATGCCGGTATCAACGAGCGCGGAATGGCGTGGGCCATACGCGCGAGCGCGGCGGAACTCTCACAGCTCGCACGGGCAGCACAGGCGACGGCCTGACGGATCGCCCGTCGTCCTACTTTCCAACGCAGAAGCGACGGAACACGGCATCGAGCACGTCGTCCACCTGTACGATGCCGATCAGATCGGCCAGCGCGTCCGCTGCCGCGCGGACATGGATCGCCGCCACACTTGCCGGCAACGCGTCGTCGCGCCATGCCACGGTGAACGCCTGCAGCTCCAGGACTGCGGCGGTCACGGCAGCGTGGTGCCGTGCACGGGTCAGCCCTGGCGCATCGGTCATCGGCACGCCATGGCGCTCCGTAAGGCGCTCCTCGACGAGCGTCAGTAGAGCACGCAGACCTTCCCCGGTATGCGCACTCACACCCACATCGGCGTCGTTTTTGTCTCTATCTGCTACTAAATCCCACTTCGTGCGGACCCTGATCACCGAGGCGTCCGTGTGCGCTCGCACGACGTCGCCGACTCGCGCGATGGACGGACCGTCGTCTCCGCACGCCAGTACGACGGCGGCCTGACCGAGGTATCGGCCTGACGCCTCGATTCCCAGGCGTTCGATGACGTCGGTCGTGTCTCGAAGTCCGGCCGTGTCTACAAGGCGCAAGGGCCACTCCGGCAGGTCGAGCACCGCCTCGATCGCATCACGCGTCGTTCCGGGAACGTCCGTGACGATCGCACGCGCCTCTCCCAGGAGAGCGTTGAAGAGTGACGACTTGCCGACGTTCGGCGCTCCCGCGAGCACGACGAGTGCACCATCGTGGACCAGCGTACCCGCCTCGGCCGTCGCGAGGAGTGCCTCGAGTGACGCGATGAGCGCGGCGGCGGCGTCCGCAATGCGTGCACGCGGAATCGGCCCGTCGTCTTCCTCGGGAAAATCGATGTCGTATGCGAGCAGCGCCTCCAGACCAAGAATGCCCTGACGAAGCGCCTCGATCCTGCTCGATAGTCCGCCGTCGAGTTGCCGGAGCGCCGTCCGGTGCGCCACCGAGCTTCGCGCGTCGATCAGATCCCCGACGGCCTCCGCCTGGAGCAGATCAAGCTTGCCGTTGAGCACAGCGCGTCGGGTAAACTCGCCCGGTTCCGCCACTCGCGCCCCAGCGCGCAGCGTCGCAGCCAGTACTGCTGACGGGATGAGAAGACCCCCGTGCGTACTGAGCTCCAGCACGTCCTCACCCGTGAATGAGTGTGGCGCGACATACAGCGTGGCGACGACTTCATCGACCGTGGCTCCCGTCGCACCCGCATCGTGCAGGACGCATCGGGTTGCGCGCCGGGCGGCCAGAGTGACGGGATGCAGCAGCACCCGGGCGAGGTCGCGAACGCCCGGTCCGCTCACACGGACCATCGCAATCGCACTGCGGCCCGGTGCCGTCGCGATCGCCGCAATCGTCCGGCCATCATTCACGGCATCGGCACCGAAGGGACGGCCACCGCGCGTGGCAGGAATGCCGGAGCCCGAATTGGTCACCGTCGTGCGGCAGGGCCGAGGGTCAGCGCCGCTCCAGGTTCGATCACGTGGACACGCTCTCGCGCGTCGTGCTGCACCAGGCTCGCACGCAACCGGTCGATCGCGTCGTGCGCAGTCGATGTCACGTGATGGAAAGTGCCCCAGTGGTATGGTACCATGGCGCGCGCGCGAAGGGTCTGAAACAGCACCAGTGCATCGTCGCCCGTGAGGTGTCCGCGCCGGAACCCTGGCTTCCACGCGGGGGCGTATCCGATCGGCAGGAGCGCGAGGTCGAGCTCGCGTTGGTTCTTCCAGAGGACGCGCTCCACCAGATGATGCGTGGACTCCGTCAGCGCCGTATCACCGGCGAAGAATGCACTCTCGTCATCCGATTCGAGGAGATACATGTTCGTCGCGCTGCGCCAGCGGTCGAAGCCATAGCGGTTGCCTTTGTGCGCTGCCGGACCAGCATGTACCCTGAGGCGGTGTCCGACGGAAACACACGCGCCCGCCTCAAGCGGCACTGCATGCCGATAGCCCTTCCGCACCAGCCACTCCGCGACCGCCCGAGGCGCGTAGAGCGGGATGTCGCGCGGTAGACGATCGAGCGAGGAGAAGGAGAGGTGATCCGCATGCGCATGCGTGAGCAACAACGCATCCAGGGTCGGTAGAGCATCGATTGTCAGCCCTGGTGCGGAAACACGCGCCAGCAATCGACCGAGCTTCGGCTCGAAATTTGGGTCGGTGAGCACGCGCACGCCCGCCATCTCCAGCAGCAGCGTCGCATGTCCGATATAGGTGATCTGCACGACTCTCCCTCAAGCACGCCACGCGCCGTGCCCTGATGATCCCGGCCGACCTACGACCTGCGCTTCACGGCCGCGCTCGGTCCGCTGATCGTGGCCACCGGAGTCGGTGGTGCCAGCGATCGCTCGCGTGCCAGCAACCATTGCTGTGGCAGGGCAGCGATGTTCTGCACGGCATAGTAGAGGTTGAGGCCGGATGCGAAGTTGAGGAAGAGCACCGTGAGCATCACCGGCATCATGTAGGTCATCATCTTCGCCTGCGGATTCGGCGGCGCTCCCTTCATGCCAATCCACGACATGACGAACATCGAGACACCCATCAACAGCGGT
>JAJAYP010000046.1 GCA_026786185.1 Gemmatimonadaceae bacterium | reverse complement strand
GGCCTCGCAGAATGGGCTCAGATCGACGATCGTCGGCTCGGCAATGTTATTCGAAGCCCTGCCTTTCACTGATTGCCGACGTTGGGGACTTATTCTACATCCTCGTTAGATGGCAGCTTGGCGCGACGGACTGTCGGGCGCTTGCTTGCGTGGCGGATCAAACCAGGAGAGTGCGACCCACAAGCCCGATGCACTTCCGGCAAACCAGCACCATAGCGGATTCGCGTCAAACGCGAGAGCGTATCCGCCGCTTAGGGCAACGGCGATGAGTGTCCAGAGGAAGGTAACGAGCGCCGCTGCGACGATGACCACGAGCCCGCGAAGGGCCGGCCCTCGCGGAGCGACTCGGCGCCGGAGCGTTGCACCGACGGCGAGGACGATGAACGCAAGTGGACTGCTCCAGACAGCCATCGCCGTGTACTCCTGACTGTGCCAACCGGGGCGCAAGAACCGGACAAGTACCCAGAACGCCAATGAACTTGCCGCAACCGTTACGACGATTGTAGCGACCCGCCGCACCCAACGACTCATGAGGATCCCTTCATCGAAGATGCTGCCATCTTGTATCTAACTCTCGAGAGAAGTTGCCCGCATTCTGATCGGGGCGCCAGCTCGATGTGGCCTGGGTGAAGCCGCAAGGCGAACACCGTGCGTTAGCGAGAGCGGCGTACCCGATCTCTCGTCGCACAGAGCCCGAACAGTTGCGGGGGCCGACCCGGGGTCGAGCCCGAATTCTTACAAGGACGGGCGACGCGACACTCCTTCACGCGGGGGCGGAGCACATGTTCGTGGGCATCGACGTCGCGAAGGCGGAACTCGTGGTCATCATCCTGCCCGCTCTGGCACGCTTCACTGTCGCCAACGACGAGCGCGGTGTGCGCACCTTGGTCGAACGGCTACGGGCGGTTGCGCCCACGTTGATCGTGCTGGAGGCGACGGGAGGGTATGAGTTGCTCGCGGTCGCCGCGCTCGCCGCGGCGGCCCTGCCGGTGGTCGTCGTCAATCCACGCCAGGTGCGCGACTTCGCCAAGGCGACTGGCCAACTCGCGAAGACGGATCGCATCGACGCCGACATCCTGGCGCGCTTCGCCGACGTGGTCCGGCCCGCGGTGCGTCCCATCGCGGACGATGACGCGCAGGAGCTCGAGGCGCTGCTCACGCGGCGGCGCCAGCTGCTCGAGATGCTCCAGGCCGAGCGGAATCGCACCGGTCAGGTCTTCGGCAAGGGGAAGCGCGTCGTGAAGAAGAGCCTCAAGGCGCACATCGCCTATCTCGAGCGCGAACTGCGCATCACCGACACGGATCTCGGCGCCATGATCACGGCGAGCCCCGTGTGGCGCGAGCGCGACGAGCTGCTCCAGAGCGTGCCGGGCGTCGGCCCTGTGCTCTCACGGACGCTGCTCGCCGACTTGCCCGAGCTGGGGCAGCTCTCGCGCCGCGCGATCGCGAAGCTCGTCGGGGTCGCGCCGCTCAGTCGCGACTCGGGGACGATGCGCGGCCGGCGCTTCGTGCAGGGTGGGCGCGCTTCGGTGCGCGCGGTGCTCTACATGGCCGCCCTCGTCGCCACGAAGCGGAACGCCGTAATCCGTGTGTTCTATCGCCGCTTGCTCGCCGCGGGAAAGCCGAAGAAGCTCGCGCTCGTCGCCTGCATGCGGAAACTACGCGCGATCCTCAACGTCATGGTCCGCACCGCGCAGCCGTGGTCCACCGATGCGACCCTCGCCGCACTCATTCCCGCTTGACTTTCAAGACAGTTGCTAACGCCCGAGGTCACCTGCAAGGGCATCAATAAAATGCGGCGGCGAAGCCGCCGCTACCGATGCGCCCTTGGCTGGTGCAGCGTACGTTATGCAGCACTATGCAATTCGTGGTTGCGCCGTGCGGATCACGCGCCATCGTCCTGCTTGCCTCGCGAGCAGCACGTAGATGGTGCCTCCGCACCGCCCTCCGCATCCATACTCGACCAGCACGAGCGCTGACGAACCATCGCGACCAAACCCGACGCGCGACATCTCGATGAGCCCAGGCGAGCCTGGGAACCGTTGATAGAAGGCGCTCCAGTAGGATGTCGGGCTGCCTTGCGCTCGCGCCGCCGCGCGATCTGCGGCCGTGAATCGCTGCATCGGGACCTTGGCGGGCAGACTATCCATTCGCCGAACCTCACCCCGCTTCGCCTCAAAGTCTGCCCGTACCCCTTCGGGTAGGGGCCCTAGGCCTTTCAAGGCACTGGCGTAGTCCGCGTCAACGAAGTGCAGGCCTCCCCTTACCGTGGAGTCGCCCACCACGATCTGTCGCGTGGTATCCCGAACGAAGAGACTGTCGATGACGGCAGCCTGTACAATGATCTCTGGAGGATGTGCGCCGCTCGCTCCCTGGCATGCTGAGACCGCGGCGACAAGAAGCAAAGTGATAGTCTGCATGTCCTAGCAATCAGGGTGGTGCATAACGCTCAAGCTCAGCTGCAAGGGCATCCCACAAGATGCGGCGGCGGAGCCGCCGCTTCCAGAGCGCCCTTGTCAGCTGCAGCGCCACGTTAGCCCGCACGCCGCGCCGGTACCATACGGCGCTGCACGATGAAAACCACCACGGCCGCGAACGCGTACTCGAGCAGCGCGCCGCTGAGGGCCGCCGTCCACGCGCGTGCCTGCATGGCAGCGGAGAGCATCCCTGCCGCAGCGAGTAGCGCGCCGCAGGCCCAGTATACGCGTAATCCATACAGGGTCGAGAACGTCAGGTAGCGCCCTCCGATGAGCACGAGCATCGCGGAGAAAAACCACTCGACGCGGTACCAGGACAGCGCATAGGCGAGTGTGATCCCCAGCAGAAAGAAGACCGTGCCTTCGAGGGCGAACGCGGCGAGCGGATTGCCGCGCGTGTGGGCGCCGGGCCGGCCCAGTGTCTTGGCGAGGAGCATAGAGGCCGGGTGAATCAGCATCCCGCCCACAAGCAACGCCACGATCGCGTGCCCGGGCGAGCCGAGGCGGGCGACCCCAGCGGCGGTCAACCAGACGGTCGCCGACGCAATAAGCCCGACTGCACCGCCGTAGTAGGCGTGTCGCATGTCCTGCTGTGCATCCGCGATGTTCATGACTCCGGCGGTGAGTACGTGTTGAGCAGCAACGTTCGTGTGCGGCCTAACGAGGATGTAGAATTGTCATCACCAGTTTGATCTTGGACAGAATCAACGGTTGAGAAATGGACACATTGGTGGGGAGCAGTCGAGGGCTGCGGCGCCGGCAGGCGTCGCGCCCACGCTGACTCCCCGTGTCCTCACGACGTAGCCGGGGAGGCCGGGCCGACCGCGAGCCCTCCATCCCCGAGCGTCCGACCGTGCTTTCCCGGGAGCTGTCCATGACCATTCGGTACCTCGCGCGCGAGGGGGAGCAGATCGCCACCCTCGCCCGCCGCTTCGGTCTGAGCCGTCAGACCGTCTACAATCACCTCGCCCGCGCCACCGCCGCGCCGGCCCCCACCTCGCGCCGTCCCTCGGCGCTCGACGCGTTTCGCGACTACCTCCGCAGGCGGCTCGAGTCGTTCGATCTCCCGGCGCCCGTGCTGCTCCGCGAGCTGCGGGCGCGCGGCTACACCGGTGGCCTGACCATTCTGCGCGACGCGATGCGTCCGCTCAAGGCGGAGCAGATCCGCCGCGTCACCGAGCGGTTCGAGACCTTGCCCGGACGCCAGGCCCAAGCCGATTGGGGCGAGTGCGGCACGATCACCAGCGGCGGCGAGACGACGAAGCTCTATCTCTTCGTGCTCGTGCTGGGCTATAGCCGCATGTGCTTCGCCCGCTTCACGACGAGCACCAAGCAGCCGGCGCTGTTCCGCTGCCTGCAGGGCGCCTTCGACGCCCTCGGTATCCCCGCCGAGCTGCTCGTGGATAACATGAAGCAGTGCGTGGATCGCCACGACGTCGCCACGCGCACGGTGCACTGGGCGCCGGCGTTCCTCGATTTCGCGGAGCACTATGGCGTGCAGCCGCTGGCGAGCCCGCCCTACTGGCCGCGGGTCAAGGGCAAGGTCGAGCGGGGCGTGGGCTACGTGAAGCACTCGTTTCTCGAAGGCCGGAGCTTTACGGATCTCGGCGATCTGAACGCGCAGCTCACCCACTGGCTGGCCACGGTCGCCAATCAACGGGTGCATGGGACGACGAAGGCCGTCCCGGCGGTCCGCTTCGCCGAGGAGCAGGCCGTGCTACGCGCGACGACGCTCGTCCCGGCGTACGATACGCGCCCCATCGAGCTGCGCGTCGCCGCGCTCGACTGCCACGTGAGCTACCACGGCGTGCGCTACAGCGTCGCGCCCATCGCGGCAGGGCACACGGTCACCGTCCGCGCGAGCGGCGAGCAGATCGGCGATGTGGTCACGCTCCTGCTGGGCGCGCAGATCGTGGGCACGCATCGGCGCCGGGCGAGCGGGACGCCCGATGTCACACTCCCGGAGCACGCGACCGCGATCCGCCTGCTGACGCGCGGCCAGAGCGCAGCCGCGCGACGGCCCGGCCAGCATCGGCCACACTTCCTCCAAGCACCGCTCGCTGGCCCGCCCATCGAGACCCAGGACACGCTCGACGCCATTCGTCGGCTCGCGCCGGCGGTCGAGACGCGGGCCCTCGCGCTATATGACGAGCTGTATGAGGCGGTCGCATGAGTGCCGCGGTTAGTTATGAGCGGGTGCGCGACCAACTCGCAACGCTCGGGCTCGACGCGGCCCTCACCTCGCTCGACCCGGTGCTGGCGCGCGGGCAGCAGGACGCGAAGGTCGCCGTGGAAGTCCTCGATGAGCTGCTCGGCCTGGAACTCGCCGCCCGCTTCGAGCGGCGCATTGCCACGAATCGGAAGCTCGCCGGCCTCCCGACGCTCAAGACGCTCGAGTCCTTCGACTTCGCCGCGCAGCCCGAGATCCCCAAGCCGACGGTCGACGAGCTCGCGACGCTGCGCTTTCTGCACCAGGGCGAGAACGTCCTCCTGCTCGGGCCCTGCGGGGTCGGGAAAACGCACCTCGCCACCGGGCTCGCGCTCACCGCGCTCGCGCGCGGGCACCGCATCTACTTCCTCACGCTGCACGACCTGGTCACCAAGTCGCGCGCGGCGCGCGACCGCAATCGCCTCGGGCTCTTCATGCAGACGCTCCTCCGGCCCGCGCTCCTCATCCTCGACGAGATCGGCTATCAGCCGCTCGAACGGGCCGATGCGACCTGTCTCTTCGAGCTCGTGAACAAGCGCTACCAGATGCAGAAGTCGATCATCCTGACGAGCAACAAGAGCTTCGGCCAGTGGGACGAGATCTTCCCCGACACCGCACTCGCCACGGCGCTGCTCGACCGGCTGCTCCACCGCGCCACGACGATCACCATCCGGGGCGAAAGCTACCGCCTCCGCCACCGCCGACAGGCCGGCCTCGCCGGCCCACCCCTCAACGCGGGAGGCACTCACCCCGCCGCGTGAAGTGTCCACTTCTCAACCGTCGATTCTGTCCACTTCTCAACCGCTGTTGACAGCACTGCTCAAGTCGGCAGCAGAGCACGGCTTTAAACAGAGCTATCCTGGTAATGATCCGGCGCACTTCTTCTCCGGAACGTACGGACCCTATGGGTCCCTAGAAGCAGCGATCGACCATAACTCCAAGGCGGCGCCTGACGGCAACAAGCTTCCAATGTGCGTGCTATAGTCTTGCTGTAATCTCGCTGTCATCTCGGTGAAACCGCACGGATCGAAGCCAGTGCCGAGCGTCAGCGTCTCCAGTTCGCATCCTTCCATGGTGTCCCGTTCATGTCACTATCCCGTAGTGCTCTCTTCACTGCGGTGGCGGTAGCGCTGATCGCGCCGACGCCGCTCTCTGCCCAAGGCCCGGCCACCACAATAGCCCTTGCCATCACGGGGATAAAAGCCAAGCTCTACTTTCCAGAGACCGGCGACTTCTCGCAGGACATGCTCGCCGACCCCAATCTCGACCTCTGGAACACGATCATCGGCGCAGGCTGGGCCCAACGCCCATCCAACGCGACGCTGGTGCTGGTCGAGATCTCCGGGAAAGGGGATGCCGGCTCGCGTCCTGTTTCAGTCGAGCTGACCGTGACGGACGCGCGCAACGGAGGCGTGAAGCTGCGCCGTCGATCGAGTCTCGGTTTCAGCGAGGGGAATAAGCCCCAGGAAGCATTCTGGATCTACGACACTGGCTGCGAGCCGCTCATCCTCCGCGCTCGCCTGATCGGACAGGCTGCCCCTTCGACGGTGAAAAAGAAGATTCCATTCAGGTGTGGTGAGTAGAACACACTTGCCCACGGGGTACCAACTTTTGCCCACTGAGTGACGGCGCAATACGGCGGTCGGACGTACTTCGTCCCCGCTCCCCGCGCCGCGCTCCTTCCATACCGCGCCCGGCGAGCCGCCCTGCTCAGCCGCCCCGCGGCGTGCTGCCGTCCTCCCCGCGCTCAGCGCCAGAGTCGTCCCGCCAGCTTCACCCTGATCGAGGTCATGGTGCTGATGGTCGTCATCGTCGTCCTCGCCAGTCAGCGGCTGGTCGCTCAGCACGCATCACAGCTTCGACCCGACAACCGGCGCGCTCTACCTGGGCAACGGTAAGCGTCGCCGGCCGGCGAGCCTGAGCCCCACGCTCGACCACGCCGCCACGGGCCGGGCCAACAGCATGATCATCGAGCCGGACGGAAGCATCCTGACTGCCTTCGCGGGCCAGGTTCTCAGGATCGCGCGCGACGGCGCTCGCCGGGTGATCGCGGGGAACGGCACCACGTCCTACTCCGGGGATGGCGGACCGGCAACCGAGACGGGCGTGCTGGCGGATCGCATCGCCCGCGCCCCGGACGGCAGTCTTTACATCGCAGACGCGACCAACATGCGGCTTCGTCGGGTGGACGCACAGGGGATCATCACGACTGTCGCCGGCAACGGGACCTGTGGCGATTCGGGAGACGGCCTGCCGGCAACCCAGGCACAGTTCTGCGCCTTCAACGACATCGCGTTCGGCCCCGACGGCAGCCTGTACGTGAGCGCCGGAACGAGCCAGTACTATCCATCGCGGGTGCGGCGCATCGGGCCGGACGGCATCGTGACGCACTTCGCCGGCGTGCCGGGATGGAGCTGTGACTTCTCAGGGTGCGGCGACTATTTCGAGGGCTCGACCGCCGCGACCGCTCCGTTGGGGCAGGTTGGCGGACTCGCGTTCCTCCCCGACGGTAGCCTCCTGATCGCCGATTCAGGGCTGCCCTTCGCCACCGTCATCTGGAAGGTGAGCCCGAGCGGCGTTCGCACGCGCTTCGCTGGCAACATCGGATACTCGGACCGTGGCGACGGCGGCCAGGCACGGGATGCGAACTTCGCGGGCATCATGAAGATCGCGACGGGGCCCGCCGGCACAGTGTATGTGCTCACCGATCGCGAGGTGGTGCGGCAAATCGGCTCTGACGGCATCATCACTACGGTGGCGGGCTCCGGATCGGGCAGCTCCTGCGGTGACGCGTATTCGCCTCCGTGTCCGCCGTCCGGCAGCAATGCGCTGCAGGTGCCGCTGCCCGTGGTGTACTCGCTGGCCGTGTCGGCCGAGAATTCGCTCTACATCGCCGAAGCGGCCCAACAGAACGTACTTCGACTGACCAAGCCACTCCCCGACGCGGATGCGCGTTCCGGCGGCTTCACGCGAGACGAGACGGGATACGACATCGCGTCGGAGGACGGCGCACTGATCCATCGCTTCAACCTGGCGGGCCGCCATCTGGTCAGTCGCGACGCGACCACCGGTACGACCCTTCAGCGCTTCGCGTACGATGCAGCCGGCAAGCTGGTCTCGGTGACCGACGCGTCGGGCAACGTCACGACGATCGCGCGCGATGCGGATGGGATGCCGCAGGCGATCATTGGCCCCTATGGCCAGCGTACATTGCTGTCGCTCGACTCGTCCGGAAATCTGGCGACGGTACGCGCGCCTGGTGGAGAGACAGTGCGCTTCGCGTATGATGCGCTGGGGCGCATGACAACCCGCACCGATCCTGGCGGGGCATTGCATCAGTTCCGGTACAACGCGGTGGGCCTGCTCGAGTCGGACAGCAATCCCGACGGGTTCGTGCAGACGCTGGCGACCGCGCCGACCGCGACGGGCAGGCGCGTCACGGTGACCTCCGGCGCCACGCGGACGCGACGGTACGTCACCGAGTCGCTGCCAACTGGTGGGTACCGACGTGTGACAACCGACGAGGCGGGCCTGGCGACAACGACGACGGTGGACGCCGCCGACTCGGTGACGACGGCACGGCCCGACGGCACGCTCGTGACGACGGCGCGCGGCGCCGACCCGCGGTTCGGTATGCAGGCGCCGCTTGAGGTGACGACCGTGCGGATGCCGCGCGGGCTGGCCAATACAACGCGCAGTGCACGGACCGTCACGCTGGCGACTGCGAGCGACCCCCTCCACGTGCGGACGCAGGTGGATTCGATGATCGAGAACGGCGTCGCGATGACAACGACGTTCGACGCACTGGCGCGGACGCAGTCGACGCGCAGCGCCGAGAGTCGGGTCAGCGTGACGACCCTCGACTCGCTCGGCCGCGCGATCGAATCGGTGAGTGGCGGCTTGGCGGCCGCGACGTTCCAGTACGATGCGCGCGGCCGCGTGCAGCAGGTCGTCGACGCCGGACGAGTGTCGCGCTTCGACTACGATGCGCTCGGCCAGCTCGAAGGGCTCACCGATCCTACGGGGGCCCGAACGCAGTTCACGCGCGACTCGCTCGGCCGCATCCTGACCGTACGGGACACGGCGGCCACCGTCGGCTTCTCGTACGACAGCGCGGGACGCCTTCAGACCCTCACCCCGGCAGGTCGGCCGGCGCACAGCTTCCGGTATACGCCGGGCGGTCTGCTGCGGGAGTATGAAGCGCCGAGCGTGCCCGGGCTAAGCAGTACGATCACCCGGTATCGCTACGACGCGGACCAGCAGCTCCGCACCGTCACGCGACCGTCAGGCGATTCTTTGGTCTTCGCCTATGACTCGGCGGGTCGGCCCACGACCGTCACGAGCAGCGACGCCACGACGACCTTTGGCTTCAATCCATCCACGGGACTGCTCACGAGCGTCGCCAGCACCGATGGCGGCACGTACTCGCTTGGCTACGATGGCGCGCTCCTCACGAGCGCCGCGCTCACGGGGGGAGCGGTGACGGGCAACGTCAGCTACGGCTATGACAGCTTCTTCCGTCCCAATGCGGTCGCCGTGAATGACGACACCATCGCGCTGGAGTACGATCGGGATGGCCTGCTGCGACAGACGGGGCAGCTCGCGATTGCGCGCAGCGCCGCCACCGGACTCGTGGATTCCACGCGCCTCGATGCGGTGCGGACGGCGTACCGCTACGACGCGAGCGGGGTGATCGCCGGCGCGACGACGAGGGCGAACGGTGCCGTGGTCTACGACTACGGGCTGCAACGGGATGCGCTCGACCGGATCATCCGCCGCACCGAAACGGTGGGTGGCGTCACGACGGACACCCGGTTCGCATACGATTCCGCGGGACGCCTGTTCACGGTGACACGGGACGGCGTCTTGTCGGCCGCGTATACGTACGACGCGAATGGCAACCGGCTGACCCGGACCAGCGCAGCCGGTGTAGAGTCAGGCGTCGTCGACGCACAGGACCGGCTGGTCTCGTATGGTGGCGCTGAGTATCGCTATACCGATGCCGGGGAACTCACACAGCGCGTCGTCGGCAGCGACACGACAGCCTACCACTACGATGCGGCTGGCGCGCTGCGGTGGGTGCGGCAGCCGAACGGGACGCGGATCGATTACGTCATCGACCCGACGGGGCGACGGATCGGCAAGCGTGTCAATGGAGCGCTCACGGAGCGCTTCCTCTATGAGAGTGAGCTCCGCATCGCGGCAGAACTGGCACCGAGTGGCGAAGTGCGGAGTCGGTTCGTCTATGGAATGTCGGAGAATGTGCCGGAGTACATGATCCGCAACGGGCAGCAGTTCCGCATGGTAACCGATCACTTGGGATCCGTACGGCTCGTGCTGAACGCGGTCACGGGTGAGGTCGTACAGACTCTGGAGTACGACGATAGCGGTCGCGTCCTTCAGAACAGCAGTTCGGGCTTTCAGCCATTTGGGTATGCCGGGGGACTCTACGACGACACTTCACGGCTTGTCCGATTCGGGCGCCGCGATTACGACGCTGTTACGGGACGGTGGACGAGCAAGGATCCAATCCAGTTCGCTGGACGTTCCCCGAACTTGTACGCGTACGCAGCGAATAACCCGATCACACGCGCCGATCCGACCGGGTTGTGGTCAGTCCAGTTGGGGTTCTTCTGGGGGTTCGGTGCAACTGTGACACTCGGCAACTCGAACGGCGATTGGTTCGGCCGTGTTCAAGCGGGGGTTGGCGCAGGTGGCGGGATCAACTTCGATCCATTTGGAACGTTTCCGATTGAGACAGGTGGCCAGTCTCCTGCGGCGTTCCTGGGCGTGAGCATTGGTGCGAGCGGTAATCTGGGGCCGATATCTGGGGGTGCGGAGGCTCTCAAAGGACTCCTCATAACGAAGAATTGCGAAGGCACCCTGAAACTTGATTCGGTGTCGCAGCCGTTCAACCCAGGGCTGAGTTTCAAGGGTCAGGAGGGATGGGGAGTAGGACTATCGTTTTCACTGAACTTCGTCGACATCGCGATTCAGAGGTAACAGATGACCGGCTTGGCGAAATGGCTTTGGGCTGCGTGGCTCGTGCTGACGGCAGTATGGCTTGTCATTCTCTTCACGACTGTCGGGATTCCCGCAGGAGGGCGCGGAAGGGTGGCGCTGATCATCGCGCCCTTCATCATGCTTGCTGTCGTGCAAGCGCTGCTATTGATGCACCGGGCGTTCACGTCGACTGGCTCGGGCGGACGCCTTGTCGTGCTGCGGCGCACCGTCGCGGTTGTCGCGGCATTGGCGCTCGGCATACTGTTGGTCGGCCTAGTGCTCCTTATCGCCACATAGGCCGATGCCCGCCACGAACGTCGACTCATCCATGCTAATGCGTCAGGTCTGGTCGGCTGGTCTCGTCATTGTCGGCACAGTATGGCTGTGTCGACGCGAGATTCCGGTCGGTTGGCAGGGTCGAACGGCAACTTTCCACGTGCGTGGCGTGCCAGCGGTAATTCTGGGGGGACTGCTGATCCTTGCGGGAACGGTCCTGCTCTTACATCCCGCTTGGCTGCCAAGCGAGGGACACGTCGGACGCTAGCGCGAGTCGACAGTTGCCCAGGTTCGTATCGTGCACACCGGGAATGAATCGGCATTGTCGTGCAGCCTGAACTTCTCCCGGCTGTCTCGGGTGGTCCCTGCATCACGCTGGTGATGAGGCATTCCTCATCATCATGAAAGGTGGGGTATCACTATGGGGCAAGGATCAGGGCCAGGACATCGGCTGACGTCGGCCGAACGAATCGGGCACGATGCCGATCGCGGACGCGGCGTGCCGGCTTGGCGTGCACCTGAAGACGCTGCGGAACTGGCGGCGGAGGGCGTGATCGCTCAGCGGGGATGAGCGAAGGCAGTCACCACGTTGCCGTCGCTCGAGGAAGAGAACCGCCACCTGCGCCGCGTTCCCCGGAATTCCCCGAAGAACCAAAAACGGGTGAGCTCCAAACCCTTGCAACCCCGGAAAGTACGGTAGCTGGGGTGACGACCCGGAGGATTACAACATGGTAAAACGAGGAATCAAGTACAGCCGCTGCAGGGCAGGACGATGAGCATCGGGCGTACTGCTACGCGAATCGGAATTGCGACGGTATTACTGAGCCTGACTGCACTGTTCGCGCTGCGCGCATGCGCTGGAGACGTCAGCGTTAAGGAATGGAAGCGGGTGCGCTCGCCGGACGGGCGGGTGGACGCGGTCGTGCTCTCGAGTGGTGGCGGAGGTGCGCTCGGCTCCGACGTGTTCTGGGTAACGCTCGTT
>JAJAYP010000045.1 GCA_026786185.1 Gemmatimonadaceae bacterium | reverse complement strand
GCTCGTGCGTCGCCGCGCGCGCCGCCACTTGGGCGGGCGCGAGCTTCGCACAGCGGGCCGACGACCGCGTGCTCGTGCACGTCGTGCCGGCCGGCGGCGATGCGGTCTATCTCGCGGCGGCACCGCTCGCCCTCGTCCCGATGGATGACGAGCTGCGCGCGGCACTCCATGCCCTCGGGCTCCGGACGGTGGGGATGTTCGCCGCGTTGAGCGCGGACGACGTGGAGCGTCGATGGGGCGAGGTGGGGCTGCGCGCCTGGCGGCTCGCACGCGCCGACGATTCGCGCCGTCCCGTGCTCGCGCGCGTCGAGACGCAGCCCGCCATCGAAGTGGCGCTGTCGTCACCCGCGATGACGACGGAGCCCGTGCTGTTCCTCGTGCGCGCGGCGCTCGACCAGCTGGTGCAGCAGATGATCGCGCATGGCCGTGCCATCGCCGCCGTCGCCATCACGCTCACCCTCGATGACACGCGCGGGCCGATGGCCACCGCACCAGCGCATACGGTCACCCGCGAGGCACGGCTCGCCCGCCCGCTCGCCCGCGTGTTGCCACTGTTCGAACGCTGCCGCGCCCTGCTCGATGCCTGGACGCTGGAGGCGCCGGTGATCGCCGTGCGCGTGGCCGTCGTCGCCGCCGCTCCGCTCACCGGCGAACAGGGCGACCTGCTCAGCGTCTCTTGGCGCGATCTCGGCGCCGCCGACGCCGCCCTCGAGCGGCTGCGAGCGGAACTGGGCACCGGTGCGATCGTGCGCGCACAGGCGCACGACACGCACAGACCCGAACGGGCCGGGGTCTGGTGCGAGGCGCAGGCACCCGTGGACGAACTGGTGAAGCGTGAGACGTTCGCCGTGAAGCGTGACGGCAACGGCAGTGGTGAGAGTGCGCGTGCATTGCCGGCGGCAGCGGTACCCGCGACTGCACCGACCCTGCGCCTGGTCTCACCGTTCACCGTTCACGGTTCACCGCTCACGGAGCCAGCAGCGCAGCCCCCGGCGACCACCGCCGCCCGGCGCGCCCTCGATCCACCCGAACCGATAGAGGTGCTCTGTGATGGCGAGATGCCGCGCGTGATCACGTGGCGCAGCCAACGCATCACCGTGACGCGCGCCCTCGGCCCCGAGCGACTGTCGGGCGACTGGTGGGACGACGGCTACCGGCGCGACTACTGGCGCTGCGACAGCCAGGCGGGAGAGCTCACCGTGTATCGAGACCGAGCGGACGACTCGTGGCGACTACAGAGCTGGAGGGACTGACTGACAACGGCGAACCGTGAACCGTGAACGGTGAACCGTGAACCGTGAACCGTGAACCGTCGCGACACTGACAACTACTGGTTACTCGATGGGACGATTCCGTGAGCCGAGATAGGAGGAGAGCCATGAGCGCGGAGCTACGAGCGATGAGCCATGAGCGATGAGGAGCATGCCGCTCATCGCCCATGGCTCACCGCCCCATGCACCTCGCTCTCCGCCCGATCGTGCACAGTCACGGTTCACGGTTCACGGTTCACGGTTCACGGTTCACGGTTCACGGTTCACGCTGAGCGCCGAAAAAGGCGCCTCAGGCAATCGGATTCCCTTCCCGATCCGACACCATCACCCACACGCTCTGCGTCCGCTTGGAATAGAACAGCCGCACCGTGACGTCCCGCGGATTCTGCTTGAACGCGAAGTGAAACGAGAAGGTCGTATCCAGATGCTCCTGCAGCACCCCTTCCTTGAACCGTCCATAGAACGCCTGCACCTTCGTGCAGGGCGCGACTTCAGTGAAGAAGTGCTTGCCGATCTGCTGCTGCTGATCGAGCGACGCGAGCCGCGACTCGACGGCGTCGAACTTCAGGATGCGTCCGCGCGCGTCGAGCTGGATCATCCCGAAGGGAAGCTGGTCGAGCTCCGCCGTGGACAGATCGTCGGCCTTGGTGGCCAGGTCGGCGGCGTCGATCGGGCGCATGTGTACAGCACCACCAACGGGACGGGACGTGTAGGAAGGCATGGTCCACGAACGGCGTGCGGGCCAAGGACGTTCCCGCGGCCATCCGACACCGAGTCACCACCCGCCACACCGACCCACCGACATACCGACATACCGACATACCGCCCCACCCAGTGGCTCCGCGCATGACAGCCTACGCCGAGCTGCACTGCCATTCCTGTTTTTCCCTGCTCGATGGCGCCGCGTTGCCGGAGTTGCTCGTCGCGCGCGCGGCCGAGTTGGGGCTCGCCGCCCTCGCCCTCACCGATCACGACGAGCTCGGTGGCGCCGTCCGCTTCGCCACCGCCGCGCGCGAAGCAGGGCTCCCTGGTCTCATCGGCGCCGAGCTCACCGTCGCGGTCGAGACGGGCGAGGAAACGCCGCTGCTCACCCACCTCCCGCTGCTCGCCGAATCGCGCGAGGGATACGCCAACCTCTCCACGCTCATTACCCTCGCGCGGCAGGGGAGCCCGCGCGGGGAGCCGCACGTCTCGCTCGACCAGCTCTCGTCGTACACAGCCGGCCTGTTCGCGCTCACCGGATGCCCGCGCGGCTGGGTCGCGTCGCTCGCGGCACGCGGCGCAACGGACGCGGCATGCGAAGCGGCCGCATCCCTGAAGGATGCATTCAATGGCCGCATCGCCATCGAGTGCTGGGATCACGGCCTGCCCGAGGAGCGCCAGACGACGGCGCGCCTGATCGACATCGCCCGCGCACTCGACGTGCCGTGGGTGGTGACGAACGACGTGCACTACGCCCGTGCCCGCGACCGCGCGGTGCACGACGTGCTCGTCGCCCTGCGGCACAAGCGGCCGCTCGACCAGATGGGCACGCGACTGCGCCCCAACGGCGAATGGTATCTCAAGGGCGCAGCGCAGATCGCGCGGCGGTGGCGCGGCAACCTCGACGGGGTGCGCGCCACGCTCGCCATCGCCGAACGCTGCCTGTTCCGCCTTCAGGAACTGCACCCCACCCTGCCCGCCTTTCCCCTGCCCGCCGGTGTGGGGCCGGACGAGTATCTCGCGCGCCTCGTGGAGCAGGGTGCGCGCGAACGGTGGGGCGAGCCGGGCACGGCGCGGCGCACCGACGCGCACGAGCGGCAACTCGCGCACGAGCTCGCGCTCGTCGCCAAGCTCGGCCTCGCCGGCTACTTCCTCATCGTCTGGGACATCGTCCGCTTCGCGCGGCGCGAGGGAATCCTCTGCCAGGGGCGCGGCTCCGCCGCCAACTCCGCGGTCTGCTACTGCCTCGGCATCACGGCGGTGGATCCCATTCGCCTCGGCCTCCTGTTCGAGCGATTCCTGAGCGAGGAGCGCACCGAACCCCCCGATATCGACATCGACTTCGCGCATCGCGAGCGCGAGCGGGTGATCCAGTACGTGTACGAACGGTACGGACGCGACCACGCGGCGATGGTGTGCGAGCAGATCACCTACCGCGGGCGCAGCGCGGTGCGCGACGCCGCCCGCGTGCTCGGCTTCAGCATCGCACAGGCCGACGCGCTCTCCACGCTGAGCGACCGCTTCTCGGCCAAGGCCACCGCGGAGGCGTTGCGCGCGACGCCGACGAATGCCGAGGCGTCCGATGCCGCGCTCGCCGCCACGCTCGGCACGGCGATGATGCGCGGCACCGAAGCGACGACGCGCGCGCGCGAGGAAAAGGAGAAGGCCAGGCAGGTTGCGCGACCCATGACGTCGGCCGACCGGCCGAAGCCCAATGCCGCGTACGAACCGTACGGCAGCCCGAACGCGCAATCGTCCGGGGCGCGCGACCTGACGCTGATTCCACCGGCGATGCACGCTGCCGCCGATCGGGGAAACCGCTGGGAAGATCCCTACGCCTCGGACGATCACACGGAGCGGCGCAATCCCACTACCGCATTCCGTGAAACGGGCGGGGCGAGCATCGTCGAGCGCGTCGGGCTCGACCCGAACGACCGGCGCGTGCGCGCGCTCGCGGAGATCGTCGAAGGGCTGCACCAGATTCCCCGCCATCGCTCCATCCACGTGGGCGGTTTCGTGCTCACCGCCGAGCCGCTCTTCACCGTCGTGCCCATCGAGCCGGCGAGCATGCCGGGCCGCACGGTGATCCAGTGGGAGAAGGACGACCTCGACGCCGCCGGTCTCGTGAAGATCGACCTGCTGGGACTCGGCATGCTCACCCTGCTGCAGGACTGCCTGCTGTACATCAGGCAGGGCCGTGGCGTGACGATCGACCTCGCGACGCTCGACATGACCGACCAGGCGGTGTACGACGACCTGTGCGCCGCCGACACGATCGGCGTCTTCCAGGTGGAGAGCCGCGCGCAGATGAACACGCTGCCACGCCTCAAGCCGCGCTGCTTCTACGATCTGGTGGTGGAGGTCGCGCTCATCCGGCCCGGTCCCATCCAGGGCGAGATGGTGCACCCGTACCTGCGTCGCAAGGCCGGCCTCGAGCCGGTGACGTATCCGCATCCCTCGCTCGAGCCGATCCTCAAGCGCACCCTCGGCGTTCCACTCTTCCAGGAGCAGGGGATGCAGGTGGCGATCGCCGCGGCCGGCTTCACGCCGGGCGAGTCGGACCAGCTCCGTCGCGCCATGGGCCACAAGCGAAGTCGCGAGCGCATGGCGGCGATCTGCCAGAAGATGATCGACGGGATGCAGGCGAACGGCATCGCCCCCGAGGTGGCGCAGCGGATCTACAACCAGATCAATGCCTTCGCCGACTACGGTTTTCCGGAGAGCCATGCCGCGAGCTTCGCGCTGCTCGTCTATGCGTCGGCGTACCTCAAGCACTACTATGCGCCCGAGTTCACGGCGGCGATCCTCAACGCGCAGCCGATGGGATTCTACGCACCGGGCACGCTCGTGGAGGACGCACGGCGCCACGGCGTCGAGGTGCGCCCCGCCGACGTGACACGCTCCCGATGGGACGCGACACTCGAGCCACGGACGAATGTGCGCGGTGCATTGGCGGCGCCGGCGGTCCGCCTCGGCTTCCGCAGCGTGCGCGGTCTCGGGGCCGCGGCGCGCGACAAGCTGGAGCACGCGCTGGCCGAACGCCCCTTCACGTCGGTGGAGGATGTGGTGCGCCGCGCGCGGCTCGACCAGCGCGCGCTGCGCCATCTCGCCGAGGCCGGCGTGCTGGACGGCTTGCTCCCGCACGAGCCTGACGTGCGGACGCGCCGCGCCGCGCTGTGGGCCGTGCTCGACGCCGCGCGCG
>JAJAYP010000044.1 GCA_026786185.1 Gemmatimonadaceae bacterium | reverse complement strand
TGCCCTTTCTGCTCGCGGCGGGATTGGTGGGAATGACGATTTATCTCGGGCTGGGAATGGAAGGGTACGTCAAGCCCGAAGTTGTGAGAGGCTCATGACTGATGACTGAACTCATCACTCCAAGTTGACAGATGACGGAGTGCGGTCCACGGCCGAGCTGACAGCTCCGAGCTGTGAGCACTCAGAAGTGAGAACTGCGGCCGTGCAGTGGACGTTCCGCCGTCATGTCCCGACCGCGCCCAGCTGCGACTCGATCTCCCCGCGCAACGGCCTACGATCAATTCAGACAACTGACAGCTTGAAGCTGTCAGCTCGGCAGTGCGAACTCCCGACTGCAGTCAGCAGTCAGCAGTCACTGTCAGCTGTCAGCTGTCAGCTGTCAGCTGTCCTTCTGATTCTCCGGCAACCCCGGCTCGGACGCCAACACCGCGCGGGCGATCTCCACCATCGGAACTGACCGATCCTGTGACGTCCGCTGGAGGATTCGATACGCCTCCTGCTCCGACGATCCCGTGCGCCGCATCAGGATCCCCTTCGCGCGCTCGATCGTCTTGCGATTCTCCAGCGCCCCGCGCGCGGCCACCGCGTCCTTCTTCGCCACCGAGAACTCGCGTGCGCGCGACACCGCGAGTCGCAGCGTCGAGTCCAGCACGCGCGGCGGTGTCGGCTTGGGGAGAAAGGCGATCGCCGACGTCGCCGTGATCTCGCGCTCGCTCAGCACGATCGACTCGTCGCCGCTGAAGAGCACCACCGCCACGCCTGGCACCTGCGCCGCGATCTGCTCGGCGGCCTCGATGCCCGAGCCGTCCGGCATGTGCACGTCGAGCAACACGACGTCGGGGACGACGTCGATTGCCCGTTCGATCGCCTCGCGACCGCCCGTCACCTCCGCGACGACCACATGACCCATCGTGTTCAGAAGTTCGACGAGTAGCGCGCGAGCGTTGTCGTCGTCTTCGGCGATGAGAATGCGGATAGCTCCCGTGTCAGGCATTGCGGTCGTTGAATTGTGCGTGTGCGCCTGCGATGAATTTGCGCGGGCTCACCCGTCTCCCGCAATCTGTTCGAGCAAATCTTCCGCGCCCACCGGTTTGCGCAGCGTGAAATCGCATGCCGGATCCTGCTCGTTGCGTGGCTCCCATCCGGTCACCACGCCGATCCGCAGCGCGGGCCGCCGCTCGCGCGCGAAGGCGACCAGGTCCCAGCCGCTGCCGTCCGGGAGCCCGATGTCGGTCACGAGGACCTCATAATAGGCGCCAGCCTCGCGATCGAGACGCTCACGCGCTTCCCCCACCGTCTTGACCGATTCCACCCTGTGGCCATCGGACTCGAGGAGCGCCTGCATGAACTCGCGGCTGTCGGTGTGATCCTCCACCAGCAGGATCTGCCGCGCTGGACGCGCCCGCTTGGGCGCACGAGGTTCCTCTACCGTCACAGCGTTGGCTCCGGCCGGGAAGACCAGGCGAACCGTCGTCCCCGTGCCCACTTCCGACTCGATCTCCGCGCGGCCGCGATGCCGCCGGGCGATGCCGTATACCTCGGCCAGGCCCAGTCCCGTGCCGTTCACCCCCTTCGTCGTGAAGAAGGGCTCGAAGGCGCGCTCGCGCACCTCGGCCGACATGCCCGTCCCGGTGTCACTCACCGCAACGCTGATCTCCGCGGGGCCCTTCGTCGTGCGGATGCGCAGCGTGCCACCACCGGGCATCGCGTCGAGCGCGTTCTGCACCAGGTTGAGCAGCGCCTCGCGCAGTTCGCCGGCGATCCCCTTCACCAGCGCGCCCTCGGCCAGCGATTCGTCGAGGTGCACGACGCCGCCCTTCGCGCGCTCCTGCCAGAGCGGGCGGGTCATCGCCACCACTTCCTCCACCATCACCGAGAGGTCCACCGTGTTCTCGCGGGCGCCGAGCAGCGGCTCCTGGCGGATGAACCGGCCGACGCGGGCTGCCGTGGCGGCTCCCGTCTCCGCCGCGCGTGCGATGCGCGCTGCGTAGTCTCGCACGGCCGCCGGATTCTCGGCGTTCATCTCGAGCAGGTACGCCGCGGCCATGATCGGGTTGAGCGCGTTGTTCACGTCGTGCATCACGCCGGCGGCCAGCTGGCCCACGGCGGCGAGCCGTCGGTCGCGCGAGGCCGCCTCCTGCAGGGTGAGCAGCTCGCGGGTGCGTTCCTGCACCATGCGCTCGAGTCGCTCCGCTTCCGTCTGCACTTGCTGCTGGAGCCTTGTCCGCTCGGTGACGTCGCGCTCCACCGTCACCGCGCCGCGGACGCGCTTGTGCGGGTCGTAGAGTGGATTGGAGTTGATCTCGATCACCGCGATCTCGCTCTCGAGGCCGCGCCGTACCTCGAGCGTCTCGCCGCGCACCCGTTCTCCGCGCAGGGCGCGGGCGGTGGGATGTTCGTGCACGAACAGCGTGACACCCGCGAGCGTGCGCGGCCGGTCGAGCTGCCAGAGCTCGCGGAGCGACTGCGGGTTGCTCTCGCCATGCTCTTCCGCGGCCTGCGAGTTGGTGCGCACCGTCTTGCCGTCGGCGTCCACCACACGCACCGAGTCCGGCAACACGTCGAAGATCGACTCGAGCTGCGCAACGCTGCGGCCGAGGTCCTCGCGCAGTCCTTCGCGCTCGGTGACGTCGGAGCCGGCGAACAGGACGCCGCGTCCGCCGCGTCCATCGGCGAGCGGCGCGAATGTCGCCTCCACCAACCGGCGGCCACCGCGGTGCTGAAAGGGCACGCGCACCGAGACGACCGGCGCGCCGCCGGCGGCGATGTCGATCTGCTCGGTGAGATCGGCCAGCGCGTTGGGGAACGCATCGTAGATCGGCCGCCCGCTCGCCTGCGCGACGTCGAGACCCGTCAGGTCGCGGTAGCGCGCGTTCGTCGCCACGAGCGCGAGGGCGCCGTCGAACAGCGCCACCGCGAGCGGCACGGCCTCGAGCAGCGCGTCGAGGCGGTGCCGGTCGGCCAGCGGCGTGCCGGGCACCTGATCGAGGGTGGACGAGAGCATGTATCTCGGCTGCGGGCGGGCGACGGCACGGCGGAGGTGGGAGGAGCGCCGTCGCTCCAACATCGTGACCGGGCCGGGCAAGTCAATGACGGGTCTGGCGGGGGTGCCGTCACTCAGCGGCCGTCCGGAGTCTGCTGGCTTTGTGCGCACCATTCTCGACACTCTGTCGTAAATGGGCAGTTTTATGTCACAAAAGACCGGTTGATGGCGTCGTAGTAAGAGGAAGCGTGGCCGCTCCCCCTTTACTGGCCCAGCGGTAATCGCATCTGTCGCACATGTACGACCACGACGCGGTGGTCTGCCATGGACAGCGGGCTCCCCCCGCTCCCACGCCACCACTTTTATGAAGCGAGGTACCCTCGTGCTCGTCACCGCGCTCGCGTTGATAGTCACCATTCTGGCATGTCGGGACATTACCTCACCCACAGGAGGTCGAGATCCCGGCTCGTCGAGTCACCTACTCAACCCGTCTGGTTCGGTCGTCGTGTCACCTGCCGACATGCACGGCTGGGCGTTCTATAACGACCAGAACGGTACGCTCTGCGCCGATTCTGCCGTTTGTCGACTCGTTGAGGGCCCGGGTGGTCCGCCATCTGGCGTCGGCAGCGCAGAGCTGGCCACGACCGTGGCAAGCGACGGTCTTGCGCTCATTCGTAAGGACTACGCGGGCACCCGTTTCGATGCCATCACAACGCTTGAGTATTCCACCTATCGGCAGAGCGTTGACTCAGGCAACAACCTCGCTATTGCTTTTCAGGTGAACGCGGACTACGACCTGAACGATGCTGTGACCGGCTGGCAGGGCCGGCTCGTATTCGAGCCCTATCAGGGCAACGGCGGAAATGCAGTGCAGGGCATCTGGCAGCGCTGGGACGCGAAAGCAGGGAAGTGGTGGGGCACCAAGGCATCGGTGCCCAAGGCCGGCATCATCGCGGCGAATCCCTGCGTACAGGCGACGCCTTGTACGTGGACCCAACTTCTCGCAGCGTATCCGAATGTGGGCGTGCATGGCACGTATGGCGCGGTGATCTTGAAGGCAGGGTCTGGCTGGCCCAGCTTTCGGGGCAACGTTGACCTCCTTACCATCGGAACCGCAATCGGTTCTACGTCATTCGATTTTGAGCTGACTTCAATGGTAGCGGTACCTTCAGTTCCACCGGACAGTCTGCCGTCCGATTACAGCGATACGACCAAGGCAGTGAGCGGCGGTCGGTTCGTGGCCGGAATGATTCTCCCCGATATTCTCGTGCTGGGATTCAAACGAAACACCCCGCAAGCGGATCGCCAGTCAGCGATCGCCCTGGTGAAGGGAGTGGTCGTCGGAGGACGAAAACGCCCGGATGGCGATGGACTGTATCTGGTACGGGTTCCGGTGAACGGCACGCTCGATTCGTTGTTTCAGGCAATTCAGCGTCTCAGGCAGCTACCACAAGTATCCACCGTGACGCCAGAGGTGATCTTCACTGATTTGCCAACGTATCTGCGGCCGAATGATGGGGTATTTCGGCAACGTTAAGCAGGTTTGGAGCTCATCGAAGAGCTGTACCGGGAGAGTGCTCGAGTATCGAGCCTTCGACCGGGGAGCGACGGTGGCAAACGCCCTCGGTCAACTCGCGATTCCTTCGATATCTCTCATGGACGGCTGTGGTGCCGCGCATACAAATCTCGCCGGCACAATTTCTCCATCGCTCACGCCAGCGGGATCAGGTTACGTGAAACTGAATCCCAGTCCCCCACGAACGCGGTCGTTCGACCCGAGACGACGCATTGTTCGAGGCATTCGACGGCCGTCGTAAACCGGGATTGTGCGTAGTGCTCCGCAACACCCCAGGCGCCTGCCTGGGGTGTTGTTGTCTGCGCTGTCGGCATCGTCTACTGGCGTCCCCTCCCTCGCGCCTCCATCCTCCAGCATGACCCGTCGTGCCCTGTGCGCGATCGTCTGCGCTGTCGTTGTCGCCTCGCTTCCCGCGGCGGCACAGGAAGTTCGCGGCCGAGCGCTGGCGCCCGGAACTGCGGCGCCGGTGGCGGGCGTGATCGTCATGCTCGCCGACACCGGCGGCTTCGTCGTCGACCGCACGCTCACCTCGAGCGCCGGAACCTTCCGCCTGCGCGCCTCACGCCCGGATGTCTACCGCATCCGCGCGATCCGTGTCGGCTTCCGGCCCTCCCTGTCGCCGCCGTTCACGCTCGCCACCGGGCAGGTGGTCGAGCGCTCCATCGAGCTGACCGAGCGCCCGGTGACGCTGGCCGCGATGCTGGTGTCGGCCGAGCGGAAGTGCGACGTACGGCCTGATTCCAGCTCGTCGGCGTTCGAGGCATGGGAGGAAGCGCGGAAGGCGCTCGACGCCGCGCGTCTCACCCGCGATCGGCGCTACACCATGGAGATGGTGCGATTCGAGCGCCGCACCAAGGCGCGCACCGGCGCGCTACTGGCGGAAAGCGAGGTGGACGCGCGCGGCCAGGTGAGCCGGCCGTTCATCAGCGTGCCGCTCGCTGAACTCGACAAGGCGGGCTACGTACATCAGGACGCGATGGGCCTCACCTTTCGCGCACCGGACGAGGACGTGCTCCTCTCCGAGCAGTTCGCGTCGACGCACTGTCTCCGCCTCGCCAAGCCGGCCGCCGACGATGAGGTGAGCCTCGAGTTCGAGCCGGTCGGTGATCGAACGGTCGCCGACATCCGCGGCACGCTCGCGCTCGACCGCGCCACCGGAGCGCTCCGTCGTCTCGACTTCACCTTCGTCAACATCGCGCGCGACATCCAGCGCGAGGGCGCTGGCGGGCGCGTCAACTTTCGCCCCTTGCCGTCCGGTGGATGGATCGTCGATCGCTGGGCGCTGCGATTTCCGATGCTCGAGCGCGTGTTCACCCAGCAGCCCGAGCGTGGGCACGACATCCGCTTCGGCAATCGCGGGCAGGAGTCGAAGTACGAGCTGTACGCGATGCAGGAGGCGGGGGCCGAGGTGACCGAGGTCTCACTGGGCGACACGCTCGTGTGGCAGCTCGAGCGCCCGCAGCTCACCGGCATCGTGCGCGACGCGCGCGGCGCGCCGATCGCGGGCGCCACGGTGGCGATCCCCACGCTTGGCCGACGCGCGGTCACCGACGGCAGCGGACGATTCGCGATGCGCGCCGTGCGCCGAGGCCGTCGCACCATCACCGTGACCGCGCCGCTGCTCGATTCGCTCGGCATCGCACCGATCAGTCGCGAAGCGGATACTCGAGAGACGAACGACGTGGCACTGGCGATCCCGGTGCGCGATTCGCTGCTCGGTCAGGCGTGCGACATGCCCGCCGAGGAGACACGCACCGTCGGGTTCGTGCGTGGCATCACGCGCGGTCCGCGAGGGGAGCGCATTGGCGGAGTGCGAATCGTGTCGAGCTGGTTCCAGGGGACCGGTGCGGTGCTCGACACACGCGATCCCGGCGTGATGATCACGCGCGAGACGGTGAGTAGCGCGATAGGAGACTATTCCCTGTGCGACGTTCGAGTCGATCAGCTCATCACGGTGCACATGTGGATGTCGGGCAAGCCTGCCGGAACGGCGACCATGCGCGTGCCGGCCGATGCGCGCATCGTGCTGATCGATCTTCCGGTGCGCCCGGTCGAGCCATCGCCGTAGTGCTACACGGCTGACGTCTCGGCCGACGGACCCACCGACTGAACGCCGCATGCGGGACAATAATGAAAGAAGGCATTCTTGCGCGTGGTGCACGTGGTGCACTCGTCGGACAGTGTCATGCCGCAGTGCACGCAGAAGTTGCCCGGCACGCCAGGGACGGTGTTGGCGATGGCCCGCTCGCAACCCGGGCAGACGCCGGCCGAGATCTTCTTGATGGCCTCCTCGTATGGCAGCGCGCTCCGGCGCTCACGCTCCGTCTGCTGCTCGACTGCCGCACGTTTCGCGACATAGCGCTGCATGGCGCGGATCACGTAGATCCCCGCAATGGCGCTCGCGATCACGCCCACGCCGTAGCGTACGTATCCGCCGTAGCTGGGCAGGTACGGTACGAGCTCCACGAAGAAGGCGAACGCCGCGAACAGCACGAACCCGCGCGCGAGTGGCCAGTACTGGCTCTTCCGCTTGTGCTTCACCAGCCAGCCCGCGAGCAGCAACAGCGGCAGGGTGAGGAGCAGGCGAATCCCGAACACGCGCAGCTCCTGACTCCGGCGTGCGGCGTCGTAGCGTCCGCGCGCCTGTTCCTCGAGCGAGGCGTATCGTTGCTGCTGCGTGTCGTTCGCCTGTGACACGCTCAGCACTTCGGCATTGAGCCGGTCCACTTCCGCCTGCGCGGTTCGTTCGTTTGCCTTGAGCGCGTCCAGCTCGCGGGTTCGCTGGAGCACTTCCGGGTCCTGTGCCGGATCGGTGGTCGCGGTGCGCGTTGCGATCCAGTTGTCGAACGTCGCGCGCGTGCTCGCGTACCGGTTCGCGGCGGCATTCAGTCCGAGCAGTGCCCGTTCACGCGCCGCCTCCTGGCCGCGTGCCTGAACCCGGAGCGACTGGACTGCCACCCTGTTGCGCGCCACCTCGGCGGGATCGAGGAACTGCTCGATCGTGATGCGCTGGTCCACACCGGGCAGGTCGCCGACGATCTTGCCGCCGAGTCCGATGAGGAAGGTGGCGAAGAAGAACGACACCAGCCACATGGCGATGTCGAACAGCCGCTCGGGGACGCGCAGGCTCTTGAGCATGGTCTCGTACACGGTGAAGGTCACTCTACAGACGTTCGAGTCCAGCGAACATCACTCGGCTGGCAGTGCCCCGTTGGTTTGACCGGCGGCGCTCGCGCGGTTAGCCTCCCGTCGACCCCACCTCGAGAACGTGTCGTGACAGGCATTCGCATGATCGGCGTTCCCCTCGACTTCGGCGCGTCCCGCCGCGGTGTCGAGATGGGTCCTGCCGCCCTCCGCATCGCGCAGATGGCCGAGTCGCTGCGCGCGCTCGGGCACACCGTCACCGACATCGGGGACGTGACTGTTCCACAGCGCGCGACCATCTCGGCCGAGATTGCAGGTCGAGGATTTCTCCCGCTCATCGCGCAGGTGTGCGAGGAGCTTGCTACCGAGACCGCCGATGCGATCGCGCATGGCGACGTGCCGCTCGTGCTGGGCGGAGACCATTAACTCGTCGCCGGCTCGCTGGCGGGTGCGGCGCGACATTTCGCGGAACGGGGAGAGTCGGTCGGCTGCGTCTACCTGGACACACATGCCGACCTGCACGTGCCCGGCACCAGTCACACCGGCAACGTGCACGGCATGCCCCTGGCGCACCTGCTCGGTCATGGCGACGCGCAGTTCGCGTCGATTGCCGGATCCACGCCGGCGCTGTCCCGCAGGCGGCTTGCGCTCGTCGGGATCCGCGAGCTGGATGGGCCGGAGAAGGAGGCGATCAAGGCGTGGGGGCTTACCTGCTTCACGATGCGCGACATCGACGAACTGGGATTACGCGAAGTGATGCGGCGCGCCATCGCCGTGGCGACGTCGGAATCGGACCGGCTGTGGGTGTCGTGCGACATGGACTGGGTGGATCCCACGTATGCGCCGGGCGTCGGTACTCCGGTGCGCGGCGGTGCCACCTACCGCGAGGCGCAGCTCGCGATGGAGATGTTGTCCGACACCGGCAAGCTCGTGGGCCTGGACATCGTGGAGACGAACCCGGTGCTCGACGAGCGCAATCGGACGGCCGAGTTGGCCGTGCAGCTCGCGATGAGCGCGTTCGGGCATCGGATCATATAGGGATGCACGCGCGGCGAGTGGCCGCGTGCAATCGCGAACGCACAGGCGAGCAGGCGGACGGCGTTGGTGCCTCCATCTGGGCCCTCGGCTGCACAGCAGCATACCGTGCACGTTATGCAGCGATCTTTCGCTGCATAAGCACGCGCCGCATAATCGAGGAGGGGCAACGCGTTGATTGGGAGCAGCTTGCGGATCGGCGATTGTTGAGCTGAGTGTTATGCAGCGAGCGTAGGTCGCGTTTTTGTCGGTTAAGTCTGATAAGACGACTACATAATTGGCGTTATGCCGCACATCGAGCACACTAGTGTAGTGAAGCCAAAGTGTCGTTCGCCTTTTTGATCTTGGCGAGAATGGCGCGGACCGAGGCGGTCCACGTGAAGGGCGTCGGGTCCGTGTTGCGCTGGGCGATGTATTC
>JAJAYP010000043.1 GCA_026786185.1 Gemmatimonadaceae bacterium | reverse complement strand
GTGCCCTGCCCGTTCGTCAGCGATCGCATCAGCGAGTCGGCGCCCCGCGTGATGCCGACCATGTTGCGGTACAGCGTGGTGTCGCGCAGCAGCAGTCCGGCTGTGCCCTTCGTCGAGTTCAGCGTCAGCACCAGCGAGTCGGTGGAGGCGATGACCCCGGTGAGGCGGTTGTACAGCGTCGGATCGTTCAGCATCCGGCCCACGGTGCCATTCGGGTTCTGTAGCGTCGCGAGCATGGCGTTCGCGCGCCCGAGCGAGCCATTCAGGTTGTCGAAGAGCGACTTGTTGGTGAGCAGTTGCCCGATCGTCCCCTGCCCCTTGGCCAGACCGCTGGTGATCACACGCAGATCGCGCGTGAGCGCCACCATGTCGGTGACCGCACTGCTGGCCTGGGCGATTACGGCTTCGTAATCGAGCGACTGCGCCACGGTGACCGTGTCACCCGCGACGAGGATGCGCGCCCGCGGAGTGCCGGGGCTGATGTCGAACGCCTTGTCGCCGAGGAGGCCGAGGGTGCGCAGCTTCCCCTTGGAATCGCGGCGGATCTGTTCCTTGATCGATTCGTCGATCGACAGGATGATACGAAGATTGCGCGTCGTATCCGTGTCGACCGGGAGGAACTCGATCGATTTCACCGCCCCGGCCAGCTGGCCGGCCACGAGCACTGCGCCCCCGGTGCGGAGCCCGTTCGCGTCGGGAAGGTAGGCAACGAGCTCATAACGCTTGGCGAACAGGTTCGCCGCCTGGCCCAGCTTGTAGATCGCGACGCCGATGACGCCGAGCGCGACGAAGATCACGAGCCCGACGCGAAGCTGGTCCCACGTGATGGTCGGAGAACGTTTCATGGTCAGGAGCCGCCGAGGAAGTCGCGAAGGTAGGGATCGTCGGACGCCGCCATCTCTTCCGGCGTGCCGAAGAACGCAATGCGTCGCTCGTGGAGCACGGCGACCTTCGTCGCCATGTTGAAGACGGAGCGGATGTCATGCGAGACCACGACGCTGGTGACGTCGAGCTCGCGTTGAAGCTTCTTGATCAACCGGGTGATGGTGCCCGTCGTGAGCGGATCGAGCCCGGACGTGGGCTCGTCGTACAGCATGATTGCCGGGTTGTTCGCCATGCCGCGCGCGATGCCCACGCGCTTGCGCATCCCGCCCGACAGCTGCGAAGGAAGTTGTTCCAGCACCTTGTCCGGCTCGAGATCCACGAACTCGAGCTTCTCGCGCACGCGCTGCATGATTTCGTCATCCGACAGTTTGGTATGCTCGCGCAGGGGATAGGCGATGTTCTCGAACACAGTCATGGAATCGAACAGCGCGGCGCCCTGGAACACCATGCCCATCCGCTGCCGCACCTCGAGCGCCTCGACGAAGCTGAGGTGCGTGATGTCCTCGCCGTCGATGTTGACGCACCCCTTGTCCGGGACGAGCAGGCGCAGGATGAGCTTGAGCGTCGTGCTCTTGCCCGTGCCCGACTCGCCGACGATGCAGATCGTCTCGCCCTTCCGGGCGATGAACGACACGTCCTCGAGAATCGGCGTGGCGAAGGCGAGATCGATGTTCAGGAGCTCGATGATCGCATCCGACTCGCCGCGATCCTCTTTCCGTGCCGCCTCGGCGGCGGCTTCCGGCGCATCGTCGTCGAGCTCGGTGCGAATCGCCGCGCGGACGGAGTCGCTCTTCCGCTCGGTGACCCGGCGGCCGCCTTCGCGGCGCTCGTCCTCACGCTTGGCGGGCTTCTCCTTCTGCAGTCCCTTCTTCCCCGCATCGTCGCGCACGTCGTCGGTCATGGCGAGAACACGGTGAGGAGAATCTGCGTCAGGAAGTAGTCCACGACGAGGATGAGAATACTCGAGAGGACGACCGTGCGGGTGGTCGCCTGCCCCACGCCTTCGGTGCCGCCCGTGGTGTTGAGGCCGAAATAGCAGCCGGAAATCGAGATGATCCCGCCGAAGACGAACGGCTTGACGAGGCCCTGGATGAAATCGTTGGGGATGTAGTGCAGCGTGAACCCGCCGGAGACGATCTGCTCCCACACCGTGCGCCAGTACTGGCCCGTGGGAATGCCGATCATCACCGTCGCGATGAGGTTGCCGCCGACGATGCCGACGAAGTCGTTGATGATCGTCAGGATCGGCAGCATGATCAGCGCGGCGAGCACGCGGGGCGTGACCAGCTTCTTGATCGGATCCGTGCCCAGGGTGTTCAGCGCATCGATCTGCTCGGTGACCCGCATGGAGCCCAGTTGAGCGGCGATGCCCGAGCCCACGCGGCCCGCGACCATCAGGCCGGCGAGGACGGGACCGAGCTCGCGAATCATCGAGCCCGCCACCAGGCGCCCGACGAGCGATGAGATGCCGAATGCCTGGAGTTGCACGCTCGACTGAAGGGCGAGCACCATCCCGGTGAAGAAGCCGGTCAGGAGCACGATGCCGAGCGACTTCACGCCGATCTCGTCCATCTGCTGGACGAGATCCTGGAAGTAGAACGGGCGGACGAAGGCGAAGCCGATGGCGCGTCCCGCCAGGGCGAAGTAGGCCTGGACGGACTGGACCTTCGCTATCGTGGACTCGGCGAATCGTTCGGTGAACGCGGTCAAGCGGAAGGCGGGCGGGTTCGCGGGAGGACGGCTGGGATGAGGCAATGTAGGCAAGGGATATGCCGGGCGCGGCTGTGCGGTTGACCCCTCCGCGTGGTGAGTCTACGTTGCGCGCAAGATGACTATCTCATTGTCGCGCGCGCGGTTGGTGGAATTGCTGGACCGGGCGCAGGGAAAGCGGATCGCCGTCATCGGCGACGCGATGCTGGACGTGTACCTGATCGGGGATGTGGAACGGATCAGTCCCGAGGCGCCGGTGCCAGTGGTGCGGGTGCGGGAGCGGAAATATGCGCTGGGCGGGGCGGCGAATGTGGCGCAGAACGTGGTAGCGATCGGCGCGCGGTGCGACCTCATCGCTGCGATCGGCGCGGACGCGGGCGGCGACATCCTGCGGGACATGCTTCGTCGCATGGGTGCGGACGGACATTCCTTGGTGACGGTGCGCCGGCCC
>JAJAYP010000042.1 GCA_026786185.1 Gemmatimonadaceae bacterium | reverse complement strand
GGGGCGCGGCACGGGCGGCGGCCAAGTCGGCCGCAGACGCGGCCGCGGCTCAGGCGGCAAACCCAGCGGCGCCGGTCGAACCCGTGGCGGCGTTCTGCACCGACAGCTCCGAGTCGGCCGCGATGCGCTGCGCGGAGGGCGTGGCTTCCCGCTCTGGAGATACGGTCATCATCCGGCTCTCCAACGTGGGAGCCTCGAAACGGGCCGACCACCCCGCACAGGACAACGCCTATCGCCGGTACTACTACGCCGGTCGCTTCGGAGGCGAGAATGGCACGCCCGCGTTCCACATCCTCGACATCCGCAACTTCGAGGGCGGTGCCATCGAGTTGATCAACGCGGCGACCGGCGACTCGCTGCTCGTGCGCGGCATTCCGGTGCTGTCACCCGACGGCGCCCGCTTCGCCGCGGTGGAAGAGCCCGAGGCCTGCGAGCTGCCCACGCAACTCGAGATCTGGCGTGTCACCGGCGACAAGCCCGTGCGCGAACATGTCGTGCAGCCGTTCGACTGCAACACGAACCGCGGCTGGGGACCATCGGATGTGACCTGGCGTTCTCGCGACACCATCACGTTCCTGCGCAACGTGCTTCCCGCCGACTCCCTGCGCCGGTTGAACGGCGATCGCGATACGACGCGCGCACTCCTCGTGCGCGTGGCTGGCGCCTGGAAACTCGATTCCACGCACACCTCGCGTCCACGATCGCCCTGACGCCGTAGCGCTCACCGCGTCGCGCGCGTCTGCCGCTCCTGCAACGTCGGCCACGATCGCTCGCGTTTCGCCGGAGGCTGCACAACCACCGTTTTTCGGACTCGCGCTATGGACTGTGCGAGGTCCAGCGATTTTATTCGCCACTCCTCGCAGTTCCTGATCACGCGGGTTCTCCGGAGTTCCTCTCATGTGGCACGAGTTCAAGGCTTTTCTCGTCTCCGCCAACGTGCTCGCGCTCGCGATTGCCGTCGTCATCGGGGCGGCCCTCGCGAAAGTGGTCGCGGCACTCGTGGCGGATTTCGTCATGCCCATCGTCGCGGTGGCCGTTCCGGGCGGTGACTGGCGCACCGCGACGTGGAACGTCGGCCCCTTCAAGTTCCTGCTCGGCGATTTCGCCGGTGCCGTCATCGACTTCCTTATCATCGGCTTCATCGTGTGGCGTCTCAGCAAGCTCTTCATCAAGACCGCGCCCGCAGTCGCCGTCCGCACCTGCCCATACTGCCGCGTCGCGATCGATGAAGCCGCCTCACGCTGTCCCCACTGCACGAGCGACCTCACGCTCATTCGTGCCATGACGTGAAATAATCACATAAATTGATATTGGTGTAACTCGGTTCGCGGCGCTGCACGGGATCTGCCTCCTCCGCTGCCATGGCGAAATCCTCCCGGCGTGCCGTCATCATTCCCGCCACGCGCGGCGACATCGAGCTGGTGCTCAACGGGCATCCGGTCAGGCTCACGAACCTCGCGAAGCCCTTCTGGAGCTCGGGCGGCACCGTGATCACGAAGCGCGATCTCCTCCAGTACTACGCCGACGTCGCCCCGTGGCTGCTTCCCCATCTGTGCCAGCGTGCCATGGTCATGAAGCGCTACCCCAATGGCGCCACGGGGAAATGCTTCTTCATGAAACGGGTCCCGGACCCCCATCCGGCGTGGCTGGAGACCTGTACCATCGATCACAAGTCTGGCAACGTGATCGACTTTCCCGTCGTGAACGACATCGCGTCGCTCCTCTGGGTCGTCAACCTCGGCTGCATCGACCTCAATCAGTGGTACGCGCGCTGCGATGACGTCGACCGCCCCGACTACCTGCACTTCGATCTCGATCCTGTGCCCGGGGCCCGCTTTCCCAAGGTGCTCGCCGCGGCCCTCGCGGTCCGTGAGGCGCTCGAGGCGCTCGGCATGGACCCGCTCGTCAAGACCACGGGATCCAGGGGGGTGCACCTCTACGTTCCCATCGTGCGCGGTCCTTCGCAGAAACAGGTGTGGACGTTCGCCAAGGCGCTCGCGCAGGCACTCGCGCCGAAGCACCCGAAGCTGCTGACCGCCATCTATCGCATCGCGGATCGGCCCGCGGGACGCGTGCTCGTGGATTACAACCAGAACGCCTGGGGCCGCACACTCGCTTCCGTCTACTCCCCGCGACCACGGCCCCGCGCGCCGGTTTCCACGCCGCTCACGTGGCAGGAAGTGGAGCGCGGCGTGAAGATCGATGATTTTCGCCTCGACAATGTGCCCGCACGCCTGCGCGACATCGGAGATCTCTGGGCTCCGCTCCTCGCTGCGCGTGGACGATTCAAGCTGGAGCGCGTGCTGTGACCCTTCCCATTCCGCGCACCTACGCGCCGATGGAGGCGAAACTGGTCGGCGAACTGCCCACGGGCGCCGATTGGCACTACGAGCCGAAGTGGGACGGCTTTCGCTGCATCGCCTTCCGAGACGGGGATCGCATCGATCTCATGTCGAAGGCGGGAAAACCGCTCGCCCGCTACTTCCCCGAACTGCTCGCGACCCTCGGGCGCACTCGGGCGAAGCGCTTCGTCCTCGACGGCGAGATCGTCATCCCGCATGAGGGCGCCCTCTCGTTCGACGCACTCCTGCTGCGCATTCATCCCGCGAAAAGCCGGATCACGACGCTGTCGGAATCGAGCCCGGCAACACTCATCGTCTTCGATCTGCTCGTGGACGCGAAGGGCAAGTCGCTCGTCAAGCTCCCGCTCGCCGAACGACGCGAGTTGCTCGAGGCATTCGTCGAAGCGAACGTTCCCGACGGCGTCGCCATCGCCCTGTCACCGGCCACGACGAAGATGGTGACGGTGAAGAAGTGGTTTCGATCGGTCGGCGGCGGGCTCGATGGCGTGATCGCCAAACGGCGCGATCTCGCCTACGTGACCGGCGCGCGCGATGGTATGCAGAAGATGAAGCACACGCGCACGGCCGAATGCGTCGTCGGTGGATTTCGATACGCGTCCAAGGGAAAGCTCGTCGGCTCGCTCCTCCTCGGACTCTACGACGCCGATGGCCTGCTCCACCACGTCGGCTTCACCTCCAACGTCCCCACCGACCAGAAGGCGGCCATCACGTCACGGCTGGAAAAGTTGACGCGCGCACCTGGATTCACCGGCCAGGCGCCGGGCGGACCCAGTCGGTGGAGCACCGAGCGGTCGAGTCAGTGGGAGCCACTCGCCCCGAAGCTCGTCGTCGAAGTGCAGTACGATCACTTCTCCGGTGGGCGGTTTCGCCACGGTACGTCCTTCCTCCGCTGGCGCCCCGACAAGCCTCCCGCTCGCTGCACGATGCAACAGGTCGATCAGGAAGGACGCTCCGCTCTCGTTCTGCTACCGTAATCGTCGATGCCGCTGCACTCGACGTGGGACACCGTCGGCGGATTACGCGTCCACGGCCGAATCGGTCCGCCCAGCACCGGAACGCCGATCGTGTTCGTGCACGGCCTCGGCGTCTCCACTCGCTACATGGAGCCGACGATGGCGCGGCTCGCCACGCGCTATGCCGTCTCGGCCCTCGACCTTCCCGGCTTTGGACGCAGTGAGTCGCCACCGCGACCGTTCACCCTCGCCCAGCATGCCCAGGCGCTCGCGCACTGGCTCGACATCCGTGGCACCGGACCGGCTGTCCTCGTCGGCAATTCCTACGGATGCCAGGAGATCGTCGAGTGCGTCGCCCGCGCGTCGGACCGTGCCGTCGGACTCGTCCTCAATGCCCCGACGATGGACCCGGCGCACCGGAACGCATTCACGATGATCGCACGCGTCATCGCCGATGTGCCGCGCGAATCGTGTGCGGCGCCCGCGACCCGGTCGTCACGGTGCGCTGGGCGAGCGAGTGCGCTCGCCTCGTCGGCATCGAGCGTCCTGATGTCGCCGGCGGCACCATGCAGTGCGTCGCCACGGCTGCGCACGCGCTGCCGTACGATGATCCCGCCACGTTCGCTGACATTCTCGTGAACTTCGCCGAACACGGCGTGCGCCTGCCGGCAACCCGATGACAGTCATGAACGCCCACCCCGACGCGCGACGGCTTCGGTCCATCGTCGGTGGCTCGGTGGGCAACCTCGTCGAATGGTATGACTGGTACGTCTACTCGGCGTTCGCGCTCTACTTCGCGAAATCGTTTTTCCCTCCGGGAAGCCAGACGGCGCAACTGCTCAACACCGCGGCGGTGTTCGCGATCGGCTTTCTCATGCGCCCGGTGGGGGGGTGGCTCCTCGGACGCTACGCCGATCGCCATGGCCGCCGATCGGCACTCAGCCTCTCCGTGCTGCTCATGTGCGCCGGCTCGCTGCTGATCGCCATCACGCCGAGCTATGGCTCGATCGGCGTGGCCGCGCCCGTGCTGCTCGTCCTTGCCCGCCTGCTCCAGGGATTGAGCGTGGGCGGAGAGTACGGGGCCAGCGCGACCTACCTGAGCGAAATGGCGGGCCAGCGGCGGCGCGGCTTCTACTCGAGCTTTCAGTACGTCACCCTCATCGGGGGACAGCTGATCGCGCTCGCCGTGCTGTTGATCCTGCAGCGCACGTTGTCCACCGGTGACCTGGAAGACTGGGGATGGCGGGTTCCATTCGCCATCGGAGGAGCGTTGGCCGTGGCGGCGCTCTGGTTGCGGCGCGGCCTCGACGAGACCGCGTCGTTCCAGGCCGCGCGCGCCCAGCGTTCGGTGTCCGGTGCGGTGTCGGCCCAGGCCTCGGTCCGCGAGCTGCTGCGATACCCGCGACAGATCGCCACCGTCATCGGCCTCACCGCTGGCGGTACGGTGGCGTTCTACACGTTCACCACCTATGCGCAGAAATTCCTCGTCAACACCGCTGGTTTCTCCAAGGCGTCGGCCACCGAAGTCTCGGCGCTCACGCTGCTCGTGTTCATGATGCTGCAACCCGTCGTCGGCCACATTTCCGATCGCGTCGGCCGTCGACCGGTGCTCATCACCTTCGGCATCGTCGGCACGCTCGGCACCGTACCGCTCCTCACCGCGCTCGGCGCGGCGCGCACCGCGCCGCACGCGTTCGTGCTGCTCATGACGGCGCTCATCGCCGTGAGCGGCTACACCGCGATCAACGCTGTCGTGAAGGCCGAGCTTTTTCCCACCAGCATCCGCGCGCTCGGTGTCGGACTGCCATACGCGGTCGCGGTGTCCGTGTTCGGTGGGTCCGCCGAATATCTCGCGCTGTGGGCAAAGAGTATCGGACACGAACGGTGGTTCTACTGGTATGTCACGGGGTGCATCGCGGCCTCGCTCGTCGTCTATGCGACGATGCCCGAGACACGAACCACCTCGCGGATCATGGACGAACCCGCCGCATGACGGGTCGTGCCGCTCGAACAGCCCGCCGTGGCTGCCGGCGGCGCATCGTCGAGCTGCATGCGGGGTATCCCCTCCACTACGAAGCCATCTCGTCGAGGAACAGATGCACCGTCACGTGTTGAGCTGGTTCGGGTTCGCCACGATGTCCGCAATCGCCGCTGCCTGCTCGAGGTCCCCCGCACCTGCGCCGTCGCCGGCAGCGGCATCGCCTTCCGTCGCGACACCGCAGTCCCCGCAGTCGCCAGTGCCGTCCTCGTCGTCGGGGGCACTCACGCCGGATACCGCCCGGGCGGAGCGCGAGTATCGCGGCTCCTACACGCGGGGCCTCGAAGCAAGCTGGTTCGCTCCCTGTGACGCACCGCGGTACGACGCCCTCTGGTGGGTGACCCTTACCGAGCCAGCTCGCCTTCAGCGCGACAGCCTCCTCCGCGCGGTCTCGCAGCCTGCCACCGGCGCGCTGGCCGTGCGGTGGCGTGGCACCATCAGCACCCGCATGCCCGCGGGGCACATGGGCCGCGGGACGCGCTACATGCTCGTCACCGAGGTGATCGAAGTGCGGCCGCTCACCGGCATGGGAATGTGTGCGTCACCGGGCAGGTCCTCCTGACACGGTGACGTCGGCGTCACATCCCGTACTTCTCTCGCTCGCTTCCCACGCGTGCCGTCGCGATCAGCTTGGGCACATAGTCCTGCGTCTCCTTCGGCAGGCGGGGCATGATCAGGAAGAAATCCGCGTCTGTCCCCGTGCTCCGTCCCGTGACCGTGCGAAGCGCCTTGGAAACGGTGCCCTGCCCGGAGTTATAGGCAGCGGCGGCGAGATACCACGACCCGAATCGCGTGTGCAGCTGCGTGAGGTAGGTGAGCGCTGCATCCGTCGCCTTGGCGGGATCCTTTCGTTCGTCCACCCGGCGGCCGACCGAGAGGCCGAACTGCCTGGCGGTTGGGCTCATGAACTGCCACATCCCGACGGCCTTCACCCGTGACTGCGCCGTCGGATTGAAGTTGGATTCGATGAGCGCAAGGTAGATGAGCTCGCGCGGCATTCCCCTGGCATCGATCTTCGCCGTGATCATGTCTTCGTACTTCGACATGCGTTGCAGTGAATTCCTGAAGTCACCACGCGCTGACGTCGTCAGTCGCGTGACCCACCGGTCGATGTGCGCGTGCTCCATGTCGACGTCGAGCGTGGCGAAGGACGCGGCCTTGGGCGCACTCCGCACGCCGGTCAGCGCCGCCAGATCTTCCGTGAGCGTGGCGAGTGGCGAGTGCGCGGCGGGTACATCCCCAACCTGCTCCACCCCCACCGCTCGCCCGAGGAAGGACGATCGCTCGAGTCCGGTAAAGAGCGTCGCGATACCCATGCCGATACCAAGCACTGGAAAGGCGACGCGTGCACGGACCCTGGTCATCCGGTGTCGAAATCGCTTCATGTATTGAGCCTCCAATCGCGTTGACTCCATTGAAGATAGGCCAATATTCGCTCCCTTGTAGCCTTGCGCTTCGCGAAGCACGCAACACGAGTACGGTTCGTTGCTGACCGCTCGGTCAAGGACTGGGCGAATGATCAGCCGGCAAAACGACGCTTGGGCTTACCCCGCGCGGTGGCGACGCACCTGGTGTTGCGCACACCTCGCTCGCGCGTCGCACCCCGAATCGACCGTGTCCGGCGACCATCCCGGCAATCGGGGGTACAGCGCGAGAGCGAGAACGCGCGTGCGCTTGCCTCGCGGCCATCTTGTTGCATTCTTCCGACGTCATTCCTTCACAGAATCTTCTGATCGACATGCGGAACGTCCTGCTCCTGTCCACAGTGTCGCTCGCACTTGCTGGTGCCGCCCGGCCATCGCAGGCGGCGCTCGCGCCCAATGCGTCGAACTCGCGGGTCTCGACATTCGAGACCGCAATCACCGCCGATCCGGGCGGGCCCGTGCCGCTTGCCGACAGTATCGTGGTCGAGAAGAAAGCGCGGCGCCTCACGCTCTATCATCAGGGGCGTGCACTGCGCTCGTATCGTGTGGCACTCGGCGCGAACCCCGTGGGCGACAAGCGCGTGGCTGGAGATCGACGCACACCGGAAGGCGTGTTCCAGATCGATTGGAAGAACGAGAAGAGTGATTTCCATCTCGCGCTGCACATCTCCTACCCCGATTCGGCCCATCGCGCCCGCGCCGAAGCGCTCGGCATGTCACCGGGCGGCGATATCCTGATTCATGGGCTGCGCAACGGAAGCGGCGCTTCGGGTGCCTTCCACCGCACCGCCGACTGGACCGACGGCTGTATCGCCCTGACCGATCAGGAGATCGAGGGAGTCTGGAGCGCGGTCATGGTCGGCACGCCGGTGGAGATCAAACCCTAGGGTCGTCAGGGATCCATGAAAAAAGCGGGGCCCCGATCAATCGGGGCCCCGCTTGTCGCGCGTCGGCGACTCGCCCTACAGCAACTAGAAGAGGCGGAGGCGGATGCCGAGTTCGATCACCGGCATGTTCTTCACGATGCTCTGATCGGATGCCGACTGCTCCTGTCGCACCCGTTCGGCATCGAGCTCGGTCTGGAATGACACGTACGCCGGATTCGACGTCTGGCCGTACGGGCCTGTAGCGCTCAGGGCCAGCTTGACTCGGTCCTGACGCAGGACTCCGACGCGTGACGTCAGCGATGCCGGCCAGCTGTTGCCGAACGTGTGATCCCAACCGAGTCCGTAGAACCACGAGTTCTCCGGAAGCGCGATCGCGCCGACGATGCTGCCGATGGAGTCCGCGGCGTACGCCTGGCCGTTGACGGTGTACGACCCGCCAGTCGGCGTGCCCGTCAACGCGATCGTGCTCTTGTTGATCACCTTGCCGGCGCTGAGGTAGATCCCGCCACCGAAGGGGTGCACGTCTAGCATGAACGATCGATTGTCCGCCTTGGCGAACAGTTGGTACGGCTGATTGGAGAAAGAGCGGTTGGCGCCGATGCTGCCGGCATGCTGCGCACCACGCAGGACCACGTGCTTGCCGAGCCCGAGAGCCACGTCACCGCCGATTCCGAGGGTAGAGCCGACGAGACCTACAGCGACGTGCGGCATCGAGACCAGTCCGCCGAACTGCGCCTGTGCTGCGGGTGCAATCCACGCGAGCATCATCAGCGCGGCGAGGCGAGGCAGGATTCCGGAAGGCATCTTTTTTCGGATGGGAGAGTGGAAGGTCGGAGATATTTCCTCAAGGACAGGCCATCATCGACCCAGGTAACGAAGCAGACTCGTGCGGATAGGTGCACGCGTTGGCGAGCCTCATTGACTCATCTGTCGTTCGCGAGAGGACGGCGATCTCAACTGGATTCCAGTGTTATAGAACACCGATGCAAAAGGATGTCATCCGCACCGGGGCATCCGCTCCAACGACTCAGGGGAGGTATCGAAGCGCATGTTCTAGTGTTATATAATTTCCATATGAGCTACCGGCTTCACGCCACCAGCCCCATCCCGCTCTACCACCAGCTCTCCGAAGCGCTGCGAGCAGACATCGTCTCCGGAGCCATTGCCCCTGGCGATCTCCTCCCACCCCTGCGCGCTGCGGCGCGCGAATGGGGAGTCAACCTGCACACCGTGCGGCATGCGTATCGTGCCCTCGCTGAGTCGGGACTCGTACGCACAACGGCCCCGCGCGGCACCGTCGTGCTGCGCCCGAGCGATGTGCCATTCGTGTCGTTGCCCGGTGAAGACGTCCTCAGTCGCTTTCTCCGCGACGCGCGCGAATTGCACGGACTCACCCTGCACGACATTCGCCGTCAACTCGAGCGGCAGGTGGGCGGTGCCGAGCCGGACATGCCGGAAACGCCAGCCACATCCGGCCCGGTCGCGTCGCTCGATTCCGCTCACCCGCGCACCGGCCCGGCGCTGGTCTACGTCATCGAGTGCAGCACCTCGCAGGCCATCGACCTCGCGCAACAGGTACAGGAACGATGGCTGGTGACGGCCAAGCCGTGGAGTCTCGAGCGAGCCGGCGAGCCGCCAGCCGGCGCCCTCATCGCGACATACTTCCACTACAACGACATCCGCGCGCGCTGGCCGAAACGGTTGTCCGAAGTGCGGTTCGCCAGCATCCATCCGGACCCGGCGCTCGCGGCACGGGTGCGCGCCATCGTGCCCACGGAAACGAGGACCACGGTGATCCTCTGTGAGCGAGAAGCCGAGAAGGCGCGGAACGTCGCCGCCGATCTCGCCGCCGTGCTTCCCTCGCCCGCCTTCGAGATCCGCACCCTCGTCTCCAACAATCCCACGACAGCGCTACACGTCGCCGGACGCACCCAACCCGTCCTCTTCGCCCCTCGCGTGTGGAGCGCGCTCGGCGCCGCCGCGCGCGCCGCTCCGCGCGCGCGGGAAGTGGGCGACGTCTTAGATCCTGCGGAACTGCAGGGAGTGGCCGATCGGTTCAACTGGCGAGTCCGGGGTGACTAGGGTCCACTACGGTCGGGCGAAGGTGAGCGTCGCCCACTTCGACTCGTAGTTCACACTGTCGCCGGCAGACGCGGGGACAGCCCGCATGTGGATGAACTTCACGTACCAGGTCCCACGCGTATCGAGCCGGAACCGGGCCATCCCCGAGGCATCGGTCCGTACTTCGCGCTGCTTGATACGGCTCCCCGACGTCGTGCGTCCGCCCGCCTGCACGACCTGATTCGCGATCGGGCGTCCATCGGCGTAGGCGCGGACCCGAAGCATGCCGCCCGCCGGCAGCACGTACGGGTCGTCGAGCGGCACGAGCTCCGCCGGATATCCCAGCATCACGCGATACGCCGTGTCAGCACCCGCTCCGTCACCCTGCGCCCGAACCAGCGCCTTCACATGCTTCGCGTACCGCTCATGCGCGGGAGTCCCGAGCGCGCGCGCGGATTTGCGCGCGGACACCACGTCGTGCAGCCCTTCCTCGCGCAGGTATCCGTTGAACTGCGTGCCCGTCAGCCGGATCGTCTTGGGATCGAGTGAGGCACCCAGCAGGTACGTGCCCGGCGCATTCGTCGCGACGCGCCATCCGCTCTCCTTCGCGTCATCGGTCCAGCCCGACCGGTCGGGATGCGTCGTGCCGGAGGGTCCCACCACCGTCAGGTCGCGCAGCCGGTCCCGTGCCACCGATGACTCGCTCGAGGTGAACGTGCCGTTCAGCACACGGACTCGCACCTCCGATCCGGCCCGCACGATGAAGTCACGCGGACGGAGAAACAGGTCATGCGCGTCGGCGACGACGGCTACCAGCATGGTCAGCAGGAGACTCGCTCCAACGATACCCACGATACGACGGTTCATCATGCACTCCCAGTGAAATCGATCGGCGCGAGTCGGTGGAGTGGCTCGGCGGCCGGGTTGCTGCTTATCTCTGATGTCGGAGCGAAGCTATGAAATCGCCGACGCCCCGTCCACCCGCGAGCGAAGGAAGCACGATGGAACTGTTCGAGAGCATGTTGATTCTCGTGGCGATCGCGATCGTGCTGCTGCAGGTGGCGCGTCATCTCAGCGTTCCGTATCCCACGATTCTCGCGCTCGCCGGCGTGCTCGTCGCTGCATTGCCGTGGGCGCCACGCGTTGCGATCGACGCACGACTGGCACTTGCCCTGTTCATCGCACCAGCGCTCCTGAACGCCGCGTACGATCTTCCCCCGCGCGAGTTGCGCCGAAACTGGCGACCGCTCATCGCCCTCGCCGGGGTGGCCGTCGTGCTTACCACCGCCGCCGTCGCGTGGGCGGGACATGCGATCGCCGGTCTCCCCATCGCTGCCGCCATTGCGCTCGGAGCCATCGTCGCCCCTCCCGACGCCGCGGCGGCGTCGGCCACGCTCAGTCGGCTCGACCTGCCACGCCGCACGATCTCGGTATTGAAGGGCGAAAGCCTGCTCAACGATGCGGTGGCGCTGCTCATTTTCAGCGCCGCGGTCGGCATGACGGCGGCGCCTGCGGCGACCGTCAGTCTCGTTCCGCAACTCGCACTTGCCATTCCGGGCGGCCTGCTCATCGGCGTGCTCGTCGGCATGGGCTACGTGCGCGTGGCGCCTCGCCTCGCGGGCACACTCGGTGGAACCCTGCTGGAATTCGCCGCCACCTTCGGAGCCTGGATCGTGGCCGAGCGGTTCGAGTTCTCGGCCATTCTTTCCGTGGTCGCGTTCGGCATGACCGTCGCCCGCCATGCTCCCGAGCGCCAGTCGCCCCGCGACCGCCTGCATTCCTACTCCGTGTGGGAGGCGACGGTATTCCTCCTCAACGTCCTGGCGTTCCTCCTCATGGGCCTCCAGGCGAGAGAGATCGTCACCCGGCTCGATGCCTCGGAGCTTCGGCGCGCCCTTGGCTTCGCCGGAATCGTGGTCGCGATCGTCATCCTCGTACGACTCGCATGGGTGCTGTTCTACATTCGCCTCGTCCGTCATGTCGACGCCATGCGCGGCAGCGCCCCCAAGCCGACCCTCTCGCAGGGCATCGTCGTGGCGTGGGCCGGCATGCGAGGGTTGGTGACGCTCGCGACCGCCCTCGCACTCCCGGCTTCGTTTCCGGGTCGCGACCTGATCGTGTTGAGTGCGCTCGCCGTGGTACTCGGCACGCTCGTCGTGCAGGGGCTGACCCTGGGGCCGCTCATCGGCCTGCTCCGGCTGAAGCCGGACACCTCATTCGATCGCGAGCTGTCCACCGCGCGCGTCGCCCTGCTGAACTCGGCAATCGCCGCACTCGAGGCGCGCAACGGGGAGCCGGCCGATCGATTGCGCGCTGACTATCGCGCCGCGCTTGCCGTGGCATCCGACGGCCAACACCCGCGCGCGGTCATGGAGATCGACAAGTTGCGCCGGCGAAGCGTGATCGCGCAGCGTCGCACACTCGCCGATCTGCGTCGAGACGGCGCGATCGATGACGACGTCTTTCACGCGCTCGAGCAGGAGCTCGACTGGGTGGAGCTCGCCGTTTCACCACCGGGCCGCTTCGAGCTCGTCGAAGGATGACCAGGTCGCTATCGTCGAACGCGCGCGCCCTTGCGCCGCCATCGCACGAACGTCAGCGCACGTTCCAACCGTTCACGGGACCACCGTGGAAGAATGCGCTGGGCAGCATCACGCCGTCCTTCTTGAACACCATGCCGTTCTTGAGCACGAACCGCACGTCGCGCAGCGCATCGATCCGTTCGATCGGGTTGCCCGTCACGGCGATGAGATCAGCGATCATCCCCACCCTGATCGGTCCGCGGGTCGCCTCGAGTTCGCTCACCTTGTAGCCGCTCGTCGTCATCGCACGCAGGATGTCGGCGTTCGGAATCCTCGCCGCCTTCCACGTTTCGATGAATTCGATCGCGACCTCGCCGCGCGTCTTGCCCGGGACGTAGTAGTCTGCGTCCGTCGAGAACGTGAGCGGCGTCTTGTTCTCCCACGCGTTGCGCAGCATCGCCACCGTCTTGTCGTAGCGCTGCTGCGTCGTGTGGCCGGTGAGCGAGATCGGCGTCTCCGTACCCGCGCGCCAGACACCCTTGGCCGCCATCTGCTTGTGCAGCTCGTCGGTCATGCCGTTGTCGTGGGCGATCGACCAGATGCCCGCTTCCACTGCGCGCTTTCCGCCGTCGATCGTCTGCACATGCCCTTCCACCTTCAGTCCCGCCTTGGCCGCTTCGCGGATCACCAGCCGGATCTCATCGGTCGTGTATCCCCACGGCTTGCAGTCCACACAGATCTTGATCACGCGCGCGCCGAACAGCGCGTTCTGCCGGACTGCCTTCACGATCTCGTCGGGCGTGTCCGCGTCCAGATACTCCGGGTAGACGATCTTGTGGTCGATCGCCATCTCCGGCGTGGGCGAGAACTGGCCGCCCATGCCGCCGATGATCAGGCCACTCGGAATGATCGTCGGGCCGGGAACCCAGCCCTGTTCGATCGCGGTGCGCAGGGCGACGTCGGCGTAGTTGCCATTGTTCCCCATGTCGCGCACGATGGTGAAGCCGGCGGCGAGCATCTGGATGCCGTTCGATACCGCCTGGATCGCCCGTAGCGGCGTGGGGTCCAGCATGTAGGTGAAGTAGTAGGTGTTTCGCTCCGGGACTTCCTTGTAGGTGAGCGCGAGGTGATTGTGCGCGTCCACCAGCCCTGGCAGCACGGTGAGCGCCGAGAGATCGATCACCTCGGCACCCGCGGGAATGGCGACATTGGGGCCGATCGCCGTGAACTTTCCCTTCTCGACGAGAATCACCTGGTTCGTTGCGACCGTACCTGCGTCCGGATCGACGAGACGTCCGGCGCGGATTGCCGTCACCTGCGCGGAGGCGACGGCGCTGACGACGAGTTGCAGTAGCAGGGCGCACATGAGTGCGCGTGCACGGTTGGGTCGGGGGATCATCTTCATGGTGTATAAGGATGATCGCGCGCACCTGTGTCAAGCGAGGAAACTGGACACGCAGCGGTCGGGGTACGGGATGAGCGGACACGCGATGGAAGGTGGAAACACCATGTCACGCTCCGCGCGTTCGTTGGCATGCGCCCGCAACGGGGGGTTTTTGGATCATGATCAACGCCGAGTTGACTGGATGGAATCGTCTCGCTTGATGCCACGCACCCGCGCGACGGACGCCGTCAGCCGGGTGCTCGTTGTCCTCGGCACGCTGGTCACCCTGCTCGGCGTAAGCGCGTGCACGGGCAAGTCCGACACGGCGCAGGCACGCCCTGCTGTCTCCGCTGACTCATTGGGCTTCCCCGCACCCGACCGGCCCACGTCGACGATCATCGCGCCACGCTGGACCGATGAAGACGAGCGCGATCGCCTCGATGAAGCCGCACGAGTGATCGCTCTCGCCCGGGTGCGTCCCGGCATGACCGTTGCCGACATTGGCGCAGGCGATGGCTACTATGTCGCGCGTCTCTCGCC
>JAJAYP010000041.1 GCA_026786185.1 Gemmatimonadaceae bacterium | reverse complement strand
GATCACGCCCTTCCGGACGCTGAGCACTACGGTGATTTCTCCCAGATCGAGAATGGCGTCGGCGCGGTCGCGTCACTTCGTCAGCGTGTGCACGCAGGCCTGTCGAGCCTTCCCCTCATGCCCGGCCGGCGCATCGGAGTCGTGACGGGCGTGTCGATGGCGCCCCTCATGCCTGAGTTACTGGACGCCATCGCGAGGCGCACGGGTGCCGCGTTCACGCTGATTCCCATCGAGAATTCACTGTTCGGCCCCACGACGACGACGGCGGGGCTCCTCGTCGGAGCCGATATCCGCCGAGCGCTCGGCGGTCGTCACGATCTCGACCTCGCCCTCATCCCGGCCGAGACGATCAACGACGACGGGCTGTTCCTGGACGACGAGCGCTTCATTGCGCTTCGCGAGACCCTCCCCATGCCCGTGTTTCCGTCGTACGACTTCATCGACGTCCTCTCCCTCGAAGACCAGCCTGCGCTCTCCGCCTGGAGTGCCGCATGAGCACGCCCGTCGTTGCAGTCATCGGCCGTCCCAACGTCGGCAAGTCGGCGTTGTTCAATCGCATCATCGGGGAAGACGACGCGATCGTCTCGGAGGAAGCGGGCACGACGCGCGACCGGCATTTCGCGAAGGGCGAATGGAACGGCCGCGCCTTCTGGCTCGTGGATACCGGGGGACTGTCCGACGATCCGAACGCGCCGATGGACCGCGAAATTCGTCAGCAGGTCGCCACGGCGATCGAGGAAGCGGACATGATGCTGTTCGTCGTGGACGCGAACGCCGGACTGCACCCCAGCGATCATCGCGTGGCCGAGATGATACGGGCGACCGGCAAGCCGTGGATGCTCGTGGCCAACAAGGTGGACGATCCCAGCCGAGTCGATTTCTACGAGTTCTACAATCTCGGCGCGGGCGATCCATTTCCCGTCTCGGCGCAGAACGGCAAGAACTCGGGCGATCTTCTCGACGAGCTCGTGAATCGATTGCCGGACAGTCTGCCGGAGGACGAGACGTCACTTCGGATTGCGGTCGTCGGCCGACCGAACGTGGGGAAGTCGTCGTTCGTGAACAAGCTCCTCGGCGAGGAGCGTCTCGTGGTGAGCGAGATCTCCGGCACGACGCGCGACGCGATCGACACCCCCATGACCTACCACGGGCGGAAGTTGATCTTCGTCGACACGGCCGGGCTGCCCCGGCAGACGAAGATCAGCGATGGCATCGAGTTCTACTCGTCACTGCGCACGCGGCGCGCGATCGAACGCGCCAACCTGTGCGTGCTCCTCATCGACGCCACCGAGGGGGAGTTTCACAATCAGGACCTCACCATCGCGAACATGGCGTGGGAGGCGGGACGAGGCCTGATCGTGGTGGTGAACAAGTGGGACCTCGTGGAGAAGGACGACAAGGCGGTCCACAAGTTCGAGAAGAAGGCGCACGAGAAGGCACCGTTCCTGAAGCACGTGCCATTCCTGTTCACCTCGGCGCTGACGGGACAGCGCGTGTCGAAGATTCTGGACGTCATTCAGCTGGTGGACGAACAGTCGCAGGTGCGCATCAGCACTTCGCAGGTCAACGAACGGCTCGCCGAGCTCCTGGCGCGGCGCCAGCCATCGCAGGCGGCCGGCCGCGAGGTGAAGCTCAATTACGCCACCCAGGTGAGCGTTGCGCCCCCGACGATCGCCTTCTTCGGGAATCACCCGGATCTCGTGGAGGAGCATTACCTGCGCTTCCTGCACAATGGCTTTCGAGAGACCTATCCCTTCACGGGAAACCCGCTGCGCATCCTGATGCGCCGAAAGAGCGGAACCGACCGGACGGCGGCGACCTAGCGTGCATCCGGCGCTGGCGCTGGCCTTGTCGTACGCCGCCGGGTCGATTCCCTTCGCCTGGCTCGCCGGCAAGGGCGCGGGCGTCGACCTGCGACTCCAGGGCTCGGGCAATCTCGGCGCGACCAACGTATTTCGCGTCCTCGGGTGGAAGGTCGGGCTCGCCGTCTTCCTCGCCGACGCGTTGAAGGGCGCGCTGCCCGTGCTGCTGCTGCCGCCGCGAATCTCCACCACGGCGGACACGACGCTCTGGGCCATCGGCTGTGGCATCGCGGCGATCGCGGGTCATGTGCGGCCGATCTTCCTGGGATTGCGCAAGGGAGGGAAGGGGGTCGCGACCGCGGCGGGCGTCTTCCTGGCGCTCGCGCCCGTGCCGATGCTCGTCACCTTCGCCCTCTTCGTCGCCGTGGTGCTGGCGACGGGATACGTCTCGCTTGGCAGTCTCGTCTCCGCAGTGCTGCTGCCCACGTTGCTCGTCGTGACGCAGGGCGTTCGCGCACCGCTCGTCGCGGTCAGCGTGCTCGTCGCGCTGTTCGTATTCTGGACGCACCGTGCAAACATCGGGCGGTTGCGGCGTGGCGAGGAGCACCGATTCGGCAAGCGCGGTCGGGCGTGAGAGGGGCGCGCTGATGCGCTGTGCCGTGCTTGGCGCGGGGGCGTGGGGCACGGCGCTCGCTGACGTGCTCGCGTGCAACGGACACGACGTCGCGCTCTGGGCGTTCGAGGCCGACGTCGTGGCCTCGGTGAACACGCGTCGAGAGAACGTGCGCTTCCTGCCGGGCGCGCCGCTGCATGCCGCGCTCCGCGCGACGACGCTCCTCGACGACGCCCTTGACGACGCGGCCCTCGTCTGCTTCGTGACCCCGTCGCAACATCTGCGAGCGATCGCGCGCCAGGCGAACGCCTCCATGTCGCCGAGTGCCACGGCGTGCGTCGCGTCGAAGGGAATCGAGCGCGAAACACTCGCGCTCATGAGCGGGGTGGTGTCGGCAGAGGTACCGGGCCGGCCGATCGTGGCGCTCTCGGGTCCCAGCTTCGCGGCTGAGGTGGCGGCAAGGCAGCCCACGGCCATCGTCGCCGCCTCGGAGGTCGCCGATGCCGCGCAGATCGTGCAGGACGCGTTCAGTAATCGATCGCTCCGGATCTACACGCATGACGACGTCATCGGGGTCGAACTTGGCGGATCGTTGAAGAACGTGATGGCCGTGGCGACGGGCATCTGCGAAGGTGCAGGGTTCGGCTTCAATTCGCGCGCCGCGTTGATCACGCGCGGCCTGGCCGAGATGACACGACTCGGCGCTGCACTCGGCGCCAGGTCGTCCACCTTCGCCGGCCTGACCGGCATCGGCGATCTCGTCCTGACCTGCACGGGGTCGCTCAGCCGTAATCGAGCCATCGGCATGGAGATCGGAGGGGGTGCGACGCTGTCGGAGGCGCTCGCCGGAAAGGAGACGGTGGCGGAGGGCGTTGCGACGACGCTGAGCGCGCTCGCGCTTGCCGAACGGGAAGGGGTGGAGATGCCGATCGTGTCGATGGTGCACCGCGTGCTGTTCGATGGACTGCCGGCCCAGCGCGGCGTCATCGAGTTGATGGCGCGCGGGTTGCGCGCGGAGCAGGACGGATGAGCGCGGGCGAGCCGGTCCAGCAGTTCTACAGCATCGGCGATGTCTGCCAGCTCACCGATCTGAAGCCGCACGTGCTCCGCTATTGGGAAAGTCAGTTCCGTTTTCTGAGTCCGGCGAAGAATCGCTCCGGCAATCGCGTGTATCGGCGCCGGGAGGTCGAGTTGATCCTGCTCGTGAAGCACCTGCTGTACACGGAGAAGTACACGATCGAGGGGGCGCGGCAGAAGGTCGACGCGCAACGCAAGGGCGGCGAAGTGCGGGTCGCGGCGCGAGCGGCACTCACGCTGCAGACACTCGACGCGCTGGAAACGGAGCTCAAGGAACTCGTGCGTTCGCTCACGACGGACACACCGACCGAGGAAGGGACGTAGCATGCGGTTTCTCGTCACCAACGACGATGGTATCCTGGCGCACGGCATCGAATGTCTGATCGAGGCGGCCGAACCGCTTGGCGAGGTCTATGTTGTGGCGCCGGATCGGGAGCAGAGCGCGACCAGCCATTCGCTCACGCTGCATCATCCGCTGCGGCCGGTTCGTCGAGCGGACCAGCGCTGGCAGGTGGACGGTACGCCGACGGACTGCGTGATGCTCGCCGTGGAAGCGTTGCTCGACGAGCGGCCGGATTTCGTGCTGAGTGGCATCAACCACGGCCAGAACATGGGCGAAGACGTGCTGTATTCGGGCACGGTGGCCGCGGCCATGGAAGGCCTGGCGCTCGGCATTCCCTCCATCGCGTTCTCCTTCGCTGGCGGCGACCTGCGCGCGGATCTGACGCATCTCAAGCAGCAGGTGAAGATTCTCACGCCGTTGCTCGCGCATCTCACGTCGCTCCCGGCGTTTCCGAAGAACACGCTGCTGAACGTGAACCTGCCGCCGATTCCGGCGGACGGAGTCAAGGGAGCGCGGCTCACCCGGCTCGGGAGCCGCGTCTATTCCGGCTCACTCAAGCCGATGCGTGATCCATGGGATCGTGACATCTTCTGGATCGGGGGGGGCTCGATCACGTGGACGGGCGAGGACAATTCGGATTTTCGCGCCATTCAGGACGGGTACGTCTCCATCACGCCGCTCCACCTCGATCTCACGAACTACAGCATGCTCGACGCAGCGGGGAGTTGGTGGCGGGAACCATAGATGGCGCCATGGGTGGCGCGCGCCGGAGGCTGGTGGAGACGCTGCGAGAGAAAGGGATTCGCGACCTCGCCGTACTTCGGGCATTCGATCTCACCCGGCGGCACGAATTCGTGCCGACGGGCGTGCGCCACCGGGCGTACGCGGGCGCGGCGCGACCCCACGGGGGTGGGCCGCCCCGTTGCCCGCCCTGCCGACCCCCGCGCGACCGGGCGCTGCGCGGACAGACGGGGCCCGCACCCGGCCGCGCAATAGGG
>JAJAYP010000040.1 GCA_026786185.1 Gemmatimonadaceae bacterium | reverse complement strand
ATGACGATGTACGACGTGCACCATCACGCCGCGCCGTTGGTCTGGCGCAGCGGCCTCCGTCTCGAGCTGCACACCGGCCTCTTTTCGACGGGACATCCGTTTGCAGGCGATCCGGCGTCGGCGTGGCTGGCGCGGGGTGAGTGGTTGCCCTGGGGCGAGCGGCGGGTTCTGGTGCTCACTACCGCGTGGCACCTGGTCCACGCATCGATCCACTGGGCGTGGAGTCATGAGGGCGAGGTCGGGACCTGGCAGTACCTCCACGACGTGCACCGCCTGACAGCGGGGTGGACGGACCGCGACTGGCTGGCGCTCGCGGACAGTGCTCGGCAGGTTGGAGGGTCGGTGCCGGTGGGGTGGGCGCTGTGGACCGCTGCGGCAATCGGCGTCCTCAGGATTCCCGACGGGGTCGTTGAGGGGTTGCGTGGCCCGGCCAGGAAGCTAGATGGGATCGCCGAGCGGGAGTGGGTCGTGCGAGCACTGCACTCGCCGATGGCGAGCCCGTCAGTGCGATGGTCGCGGCTGTGGTGGCGTCGCGCGATGCGAGGTTTGGGGGATGGGGGAGAGCGGTGGCCGTGGTCCCTGGGTCGAGCGGGAGCATTGGCCGAACAGGTCCGCGTTCCGGTCCAGGGGGTGGCTGGGGGGCTTTCGGCCAGTCCGTTGAGGCGAGTTGGGAGGAGGATCGAGCGGTGGACTCGCCACCTGACGAGGGTGCTTGGAGGCTAGTCGGCGCTGGTCTCACGGTCGATGTACTTCTCGGGCATTGACTTGGAGCCCCTCCTTGCTAATTTCCGCGATCTGTCTCGCAAAATGATGCCGAGGGCGCCCAGTCTGGCAGCCGAGGTATCAAAAAATGAGACGTCGCTTCGGCGGCGCGCCCAGGGTCCCCACGCGGTCTGCGTGTACCCGGCGGCAGCGAATGGATATCGGCCCCAACGGGGTGCCTGGATCCATTCGGTTTTTTGTTGGACTCAACTGGTTTTCCAGCTTCATCTGAGACGGGTTTCCGCGCATGGCTCGCACAACACCGCTGAATTATTACCGCAACATCGGCATCATGGCGCATATCGATGCCGGTAAGACGACGACCACCGAGCGCGTTCTTTACTATACGGGCAAGAGCTACAAGATCGGCGAAGTTCATGATGGCGCTGCCACGATGGACTGGATGGAGCAGGAGCAGGAGCGCGGCATCACGATCACGTCGGCCGCAACGACCTGTTTCTGGACGCGTCACGGCCAGAGCCACGAGCGTGGTGAAGGGCCGGAGTATCGCATCAACATCATCGACACGCCCGGTCACGTTGACTTCACCGTGGAAGTCGAGCGTTCACTCCGCGTACTGGACGGCGCCGTCACGTTGCTCGACTCCGTTGCCGGCGTGGAGCCGCAGACGGAGACGGTGTGGCGTCAGGCCGACCGTTACGGCGTTCCGCGTCTGATCTTCTCGAACAAGATGGACCGCGTGGGTGCGAACTTCGAGCGTTGCGTTGAGATGATCCGCGACCGGCTGTCGAAGAAGTCGTACCCGTTGCAGCTGCCGGTGGGTTCGGGCGAGCTGTTCACCGGGCACATCGACATCATCGAGCGCAAGCAGTACGTGTTCGACGATTCGACCATGGGCAAGACGTTTGCCGTTGTGGAACCCGCCGAGGAGTATGTCGAGGCGATGGAAGCGGCGCGTCATGAGTTGATCGAAGCCGTTGTGGAGCATGATGAGGAGTTGATGGAGCGTTACCTCGGCGGTGAGGAGCTGTCGGTCGACGAGATCCGCAGCTGCGTCCGCAAGGCGACGATCGCCAACGCGATCATCCCGATTCTCTGTGGCGCGAGTTTCAAGAACAAGGGTGTGCAGGCGTTGCTGGATGCCGTGATCGACTACCTGCCGGCGCCGACCGAGGTGGCCGCCATCAAGGGGCATCTTCCGGGTCAGGACGAGTTGCAGACCGAACGCATGGTGACCGACGACGCACCGTTCGCCGCGTTGGCGTTCAAGATTGCGACCGACCCGTTCGTTGGAAAGTTGACGTTCTTCCGTGTCTATTCTGGCGTGCTGAATGCCGGCTCGTATGTCTACAACAGCACCAAGGACAAGCGCGAGCGTGTCGGGCGTCTGCTGCAGATGCACGCGAACAAGCGCGAAGAGATCGAAGAGGTGCGCGCAGGCGACATCGCCGCCGCGATCGGTCTGAAGGACACGCGCACCGGTGACACGCTGTGCTTCGAAGAGAATCCGATCATTCTCGAAGCGATGAAGTTCCCGAATCCCGTCATCGACGTCGCGATCGAGCCGAAGACGAAGGCCGACCAGGACAAGCTGGCGATCGCGCTGCAGAAGCTGGCCGAGGAAGATCCGACGTTCCGCGTCGCGACCAACCCTGAGACCAGCCAGACGATCATCTCGGGCATGGGTGAGTTGCACCTCGAGATTCTCGTCGACCGCATGCGTCGCGAGTTCAAGGTCGAGGCGAATGTGGGCGCGCCGCAGGTGGCGTACCGCGAGACGATCAAGAAGCGCGTCGACAAGGTGGAAGGGAAGTTCGTGCGCCAGTCGGGTGGTAAGGGACAGTTCGGTCACGTCGTGATCAACGTCATGCCCGCCGAGCAGGGTCAGGGATTCGTGTTCGAAGACAAGATCGTGGGCGGCGTGATTCCACGTGAATACATCAAGCCGGTGGAAGCGGGTATCCGCGAAGCACTGGAAGGTGGCATTCTCGCCGGCTATCCGATGGTCGATGTGAAGGTCGAGCTGGTGTACGGCTCGTACCATGAAGTCGACTCCAGCGAAATGGCGTTCAAGATCGCCGGCTCAATGGCCATCAAGGACGGGGCGCGCTCTGCGGGCGCCATCATCCTCGAGCCGATCATGAAGGTCGAAGTGGTGAGCCCCGAGAACTACATGGGCGACGTGCTCGGTGATCTCAGCTCGCGCCGCGGCAAGATCGGCGGCATGACGCAGCGCGGTGAGGCGCAGGTGATCGACGCCACCGTGCCGCTGTCCGAGATGTTCGGGTATTCCACCCGCCTGCGCAGCATGTCGCAGGGGCGCGCGGTGTACTCGATGGAGTTCTCGCATTACGAAGAAGTGCCGAAGTCGAAGGCCGAAGAGATCATCAACAAGAACAAGCCGTAAGGCTGCACCGATTCACTAACAGGACGCGAGGAACGCAGCATGGGCAAGGCAAAGTTCGAGCGGAACAAGCCGCATCTGAACGTGGGCACGATTGGGCATGTGGACCACGGCAAGACGACGTTGACGGCGGCGATCACGGCGATTCAGGCGAAGAAGGGCCTGGCGAGTGCGATGGCGTTTGACCAGATCGACAAGGCGCCGGAAGAGAAGGCGCGCGGGATCACGATCGCGACGGCGCATGTGGAATACGAGTCGGCGAACCGGCACTATGCGCACGTGGACTGTCCGGGCCATGCGGATTATGTGAAGAACATGATCACGGGTGCGGCGCAGATGGACGGCGCGATTCTGGTGGTGAGCGCGGCGGACGGCCCGATGCCGCAGACGCGCGAGCACATTTTGTTGGCGCGCCAGGTGAACGTGCCCTACATCATCGTGTTCATGAACAAGGTGGACATGGTCGATGATTCGGAGTTGCTGGATCTGGTGGAGCTGGAAGTGCGCGAGCTGTTGAGCGCCTACAACTTCCCCGGCGACGACACGCCGATCATCAAGGGGTCGGCGCTGAAGGCGTTGGAGAGCGGCGATCCGGCGAGTGAGTGGGGCCTGAAGATTCAGGAGTTGATGGACGCGCTGGACACCTACATTCCGCAGCCGGTGCGGGCGACCGATCGGCCGTTTTTGATGCCGGTGGAGGATGTGTTCTCGATCACCGGGCGCGGGACGGTGGCGACGGGGCGGATCGAGCGCGGGATCATCAAGGTGGGCGAGGAAGTGGCGCTGATCGGCTTCAATTCGGAGAAGACGACGGTGGTGACGGGCGTGGAGATGTTCCGCAAGCTGCTGGACAGCGGCGAGGCGGGGGACAACGTGGGCCTGTTGCTGCGCGGCGTGGCGAAGGACGATGTGGAGCGGGGGATGGTGCTGGCGAAGAAGGGGAGCATCACGCCGCACACGAAGTTTTATGCGGAAGTGTACGTGTTGACGAAGGAAGAGGGGGGGCGGCATACGCCGTTCTTCAAGGGGTATCGGCCGCAGTTCTACTTCCGGACGACGGACGTGACGGGGAATGTGGAATTGCCGGACGGGATGGAGATGGTGATGCCGGGCGACAACGTGCAGATGACGATCGAGCTGAT
>JAJAYP010000039.1 GCA_026786185.1 Gemmatimonadaceae bacterium | reverse complement strand
CTGCCCGTACTGATTCTGATAGCTCGGCAGGAGCGACGGGGTGTCATAGGTCCCGCGACTGGTGAGGCTGAACCTGGTACCGCGGGCCTGATTGCGACCGTTCTTCGTCGTGATCACCACCGCGCCATTCGAGGCGCGCGAGCCATAGAGCGCCGCGGCGTTCGGTCCCTTAAGCACGGTGATCGACGCGACGTCGTCCATGTTGAGGTCCGAGATCGCGCTGCCGTAATCGCGGCCGCCGCCGGCCGACGCCGTGGAGAGATTCGAATTGGCGACCGGCACGCCGTCGAGCACGAACAGCGGCTGGTTGTTGCCGAGAATCGAGCCGGCGCCCCGGATCACGATGCGGGTGGAGCCGCCCATGTTGCCGCTCTGGCTGATCTGGAGTCCGGACACCTTCCCGGACATGGCGCTCACCACGTTGGTGCTCCGGGTGCGGTTCAGCTCGTCCCCGTTCACTTCCTGCTGCGACGAGCCGATCGTCGCCTTTTCGCGTTGCTGGCTGAGCGCCGTGGTCACGATCTCTGTGAGCTGCATGGGCTGCGCGACGAGCGCAAAGTCCAGCGTCTGGCGCGCGCCGTTAAGCGTCACCGGCGACTTGACCATCCGGTAGCCGATCAGTCGTGCGGTGATGGTGACCGTGCCCGTCCGGCCACCCGGCACGGTCACGACGTAGCCTCCGTCGCTCCCCGTGAGCGTGCCGATCTGCGTGCCATCGATGTGAACGGTGGCGCCGGCGATGGGCGCCGAGCCACGTCCCACGACCTTGCCGCTGATGATCGTCGCGCTCTGGGCGGATGCACTTCCTGCGACGCCCGCGACGAGTGCCAGGACGACCGCTCCCGAAAGCATCGAGCGATACCATCGTTGTGGCATGATCCAACCTCTTTGAATGGAATGTGAGACATGCACGGTGTCGTGCCGTGCGGGCGATGCGGGTGAGCGACGCTCCTGCCTCGGACGGCGCCCGCTCAGCCGAATAGAGAGGGGCGCTGGGCGGCCCCCTGAAGCAATTCGAGCGTGATCTCCGCAGTATCTACCGCCAGCCCAGTCCGGCGTCAATACAGGAATGTCCGACGATCGGGAAGGATCCGGCTTCCCCGGCGATCCAGACCGGTCTTGTGCTCACGATGGTGCGGCGGACCGATGTGCTCGCTCGTGACCGGATCGGTGGGCGCTTCGTCGTCTGGCGGGTCCGATTCCCCTCCCGCCGATCGCGTGACGCGCGCGCCGCGCATCGTGGCCCCGTCACTCACCACTATCTTACGCGTCATGGCCAAGGCTCAACGCAAGGAAGAGATCCTGAAGTCCGAGCTTCCCGCCGCGCTCCCGTTGATGGCGTTGCGGTCCACCATCGTGTATCCGCTGGGCACGATCGCGGTGCAGATGGGCGCACCGGAGAATCTCTCGCTCCTGCGCGCGTACGACGAACCGGGCCTGGTCGTGGCGCTCGTCGTCGCCGGCGGCGACCATGACGAGCCGATCGACTCGCAGCGCTTCATCGGAAGGGTCGGCGTCGCCGCCCGCGTGCACGAGCGGATCAATCTTCCCGGCGACACGGTGCAGATCACCCTTCAGGGCCTGCGTCGCATCGTGATCGAGGACATCCAGCAGGAAGAGCCCTACCCGGTGGCGACCATCCGTGCGGCGCGCGAGACACCCGCCGACCCCTCCGAGCTGGACGACCTGATCACGCGCGTGATCTCCTCGGCCGAGACGCTCGCGGAACTGGTGGACCGGATCCCCGACGAGGTGCCGGCGATCCTGAAGATGAACATCTCGGATCCAGGCCGGTTCGCGGATCTCGCGGCCACCAACATGAACTTCCGCATCTCGGACAAGGACGAGGTGCTCCAGCGGCTCGATGTCGGCCAGCGGCTGCGCTTCATCCTCAATCGGCTCGAGCGCGAGGTATCGCGCGCACGCGTGATGGAAGACGTGAAGCGGCAGACGGAGATCAAGATCGAGCAGCACCAGCGCGAGTTCTATCTCCGCCAACAGCTTCGGGCGATCCAGGCAGAGCTGGGTGAGGCCGATCCCGGCGAGAAGGAAGCGGTGGAGCTGCTGCGCAAGATCGACGAGGCGAAGCTGCCCGAGCGCGTGGGCCAGGAGGCTCGCCGCGAGACGGAGCGCCTGCGGCAGCTCTCGCCCGCCTCGAGCGAGTATCAGGTCATTCGCACGTACCTCGACTGGATCCTCTCGCTGCCCTTCAACAAGCGTTCGGGTGACGACGAGATCGCACTGGCGAAGGTGGAGGAAGCGCTCGACAACCGGCACTACGGCCTGAGTGAAGCGAAGGAGCGCATCATCGAGTTCCTGGCCGTGCGCAAGCTGCGCGGCGGAGACCCTCACGGCCCGATCCTCTGCTTGATCGGGCCTCCCGGCACCGGCAAGACGTCGCTCGGCGAGGCGATCGCCACATCGATTGGCCGCGAGTTCTACCGCATATCGGTGGGGGGCGTGCGAGACGAAGCCGAGATCCGTGGCCACCGACGCACCTATGTGGGCGCAATGCCGGGGCTGCTCATCCAGGCGATGCGACGCGTGCAGGTGAAGGACCCGGTGCTGATGATCGACGAGATCGACAAGATGTCGGGAGGGGGCCCATCGGGAGACCCCACCGCCGCCATGCTCGAGGTGCTCGACCCGAGCCAGAACGACGAGTTCGTCGATCACTACCTGAACCTGCCGTTCGACCTCTCCGGCGCACTGTTCATCTGCACGGCGAACAACCTGTTCGACATCCCTGCCCCGTTGCGCGACCGCATGGAGGTCATTCGCATCGCCGGCTACACGGTGGAAGAGAAAGTCGAGATTGCGTGGCGTTATCTGTTGCCGCGCCTGCTCGAGGAACACGGCATCAGCGAGACGGACATCCAGTTCACCGACGAGTCGCTGTCGTTCATCTCCAACCGCTACTCGCGCGAGGCGGGCCTGCGCAACTTCGAGCGCAACATCGCGGCGATCATGCGCAAGCGCGCGCGGCGGAAGGCGGAAGGCGAAGAGGGCGCGTGGGTCATCGACGCCGAGAAGGTGGAAGTGATCCTCGGCATTCCGCGTTACGCGGTGGAGGCGGCGGACATGGTACCGGAGATCGGTGTGGTGACCGGCCTCGCGTGGACCGCCAACGGCGGTGACCTCATGGTCATCGAGGCGTTGCGCATGCCCGGCACCGGCCGACTCACCGTGACGGGCCAGCTGGGCGACGTGATGCGGGAGAGTGTGGACGCCGCGTTCTCGTACGTCCGCTCACGCGCCGCGAACATCGGCATTCCGGATTCGGCGTTCAAGGAGTTCGACGTCCATGTCCACCTTCCGGCGGGTGCCATTCCCAAGGATGGACCGAGCGCGGGCATCTCGCTCACCCTCGCGATCGCAAGCGCGCTGTCGCAACGGCCAGTGCGACGCGACGTCGCCATGACCGGCGAGGTGACCCTGCGCGGGAAAGTCCTCGAGATCGGCGGCGTGAAGGAGAAGGTGCTGGCAGCGTACCGCGCCGGACTCCGGCAGCTCATCATGCCGAAGTTGAACGAGAAGGAACTCCGCGACGTGCCGGACGAGGTGAAGAAGCAGATAGCGTTCTCGTTCGTCGCGACGATGGACGAGGTGCTGCGCCTCGCCCTCATGGAGCCCTCGACGAACGACGCACCGCCCGAGTCTCGGCCCTCCACGGCGCCGACACCGGACAGCTACGCGCCGGTGCCGGTGACGAACGAGCGAGACGTGCAGGCGGTGGCGGCGCTCAGCGCGCCGTGATGGCGATGGCGGCGGCGGCGATGACGCCGCCGCTCATCGCATCGGGCAGATCGCTGTAGACAATCAGCGTGCGTTCGCCCGCGGCACGCGCGAGGATCCGCGTCGTCCGGCCCTTCGCCGAGAACGACGCGCCGGTCGCGACCCGCGCCTCACCGGCGCCCGTTCTCTTCGCCGTTGCGCGCGTGAGCATGTCGGAGAACTCGACGGCCTCCAGCGCACTGTCCCAGACCGACGCCCAGACGATGCCTCGGCCGCCCGCGCTGGTGAGCACCACGTAGCGGTCGCCGTCCCACCCGGCGCCTCCGCGCGCGGCATCCTGCTCGTCCTTCAGGTGCTGATACAGGAAAAGCCGCGTGCCGAACTCGCCGAGGCTGTTCTCGTACGTCCGCGTCGCGCCGCGTGGCGCCGGCAACGTGACGACGCTCGGCTCATCCGGCGGAGCGCCGAAGTACGCCGTGGTGTGCAACACCTGTTCGGTGGATCTCGGCATGGCGGCGAGCGGGCTGGTCTTGCCGCGCTGCTCCTTGTACCGCTGCACGAAGTCGGCACCGCTCAGGTAGGGAAAGAGCAGCGATTCCTGAATGATCATCGGTGCCGTGGCAAAGACGGGCATCGCGCTCTGGTTCTCGCGAATCATCTCGCGAATCTTGTCACGGCCGCCCACACGAAGCGCCACGTTGTCGGAACCGCCCAGCATGATGGAGAGCTGTTCGAACTGCGCCTGCCCTTCGATCACGGCCTGCGCGGCGGTGAGCCGGTCGTTGTCGGACGTCGACTTCTGGATGGAGTCGAGATTCACGTACTGGTCCTGCAGGGCATGCACCAGCTCGTGCGTGACGGTGATCGACACCGTCTGCTCGTCCGCGCCCTCCACGACGTACAGCACCTTCGTCGCGGGATCGTAGTAGCCGACGACCTGCTCGTTCAGGACCGCGAGCAGGAACTTGCGAAGGTCCATCGAGTCGGGCAGCATGCCGAGCAGCTTGTACGCCGTCTCCTCGCCGACCAGCTCTTGTGTCGGCGTGTCCTCGTTGAACTTCTTCACGAGGAATTCGCGGACCTGCTCCCGGCTCCGTACCTGGAGCGTCGGCGGTCGCTTGAACATCAGGCCCGTTGCCGACTCGATGCGCGGAATGGCTTCGGCGACCTCTCGCGCATATGGCCCACCGCCGTCCGCTCCGCCGCGGCACGCTGCGACGAGACACGCCGACAACAGCAGGACACCGCGTCGTGCGTCACCCGAGCCGATCATTCCTCCCATTCCACCCTCCGTCCGGTCATGAGGCCCACGACACGGGCCACGTCGTGTCCGCGTACCACGATCCCCTCCTCCTGCAGCCGCCGATCGATCTCGACGTCCAGCGCTGCGCGCTCGGCACCCGTGGCCACGGGAGTCGTGGGCGTCGGCGAAAAGTCCGTCGCCGGTACATTCGACGCCGGCCTGACGAATGCAGCCTCGAGCTCAGCGCCGAGGCGCTCGAGCACGGCCAACCCATCGCGGGCCATGCGGTCGAACTGCGGGGGCTGCGACGAGCGAGCCGCATCGTCGGCCGCCTTCACCGTCTGGCGGTCCCACGCGCGACGCCGCGCGATGAGCGCCTCCACCGTGGTCGAGTACCCTGCGGTGGCCTGGGTGTGCGCGCACGCTTCGTCCAGCGCGTCGATGGATTTGTCGGGACGGCGGCGCTCCGGCACCCAGATGTCCGTGAGCTCGATGGCGGCGCGCACTGCGGCGTCGGTGATGACGGCGTTGTGATGCCGTGACAGCGACGGAACGCGCGTCCGCAGGATCTCCAGCGTCTCGGCGGGTGACAGCTCCCGAACGGCGATCTTCTGGAAGCGCCGCTCCAGCGCGGGGTCGCCGAGAATCCAGCGCTCGTATTCCTCATCGGTCGTCGCGCCGAGCATGCGAAACTCACCGCGGGCGAGCGCTGGCTTGAGCATGTTCGCAGCGTCCATCGCCGAGCCGCTGGTGGCGCCCTGGCCGATCAGGTTGTGCATCTCGTCCACGAACAACAGCACATCGCCGGCGGCGCTCGTTTCGGCGATGAGGGCGCGGAGTCGCTCCTCGTACTGACCGCGATACGTCGTGCCGGCGAGCAGCCCGACGGCGTCGAGCGAGCGGAGTCGCAGCTCGCGCATCGCGAGCGGCACCGTCCCCTGCACGATGCGGAGGGCAAGCCCCTCCGCGATCGCCGTCTTGCCCACGCCGGCGGGACCCACGAGCGCCGGATTGTTCTTGCCCTGTCGCAGGAGGATGTCGATGGTCCGCGCGATTTCCTCGTCGCGACATCGGACCGTCTCCAGTTTCCCGGCGCGCGCGGCCGCCGTGAGATCGCGCGTGAACCGCTCGAGTGCGGGAGTGGACGGGTGCGGTTCGTCGATCATCGTGGACGGCAGAGGGCGGGAAACGGTCGAGACGCGGCACACTCGATCCTGCCGTGCCCACTGCCCAAGATACCGTCGCGCTCAGCTCAGCAGGAACAACCGATCGATCAGTGCGTCTCCCCAGATGAGCATGATCGCCGCCGCCGGCGTGAGAAACACGCCGAACGGCACGAGCGGCAGCTCGACGGGCCCCGTCCCCAGCGAGAGTTCGGTCTGCGGCACCGTGCGTCCGCGCCGCACCAGCGCGATGGGGTACACGACGGCAAGGAACGCGACGGCGCCGAGCGCCGCGCCGAGGAATACCGTGACGATGGTGCGTGGCGGACCGAGCGCGGCACCGACGAAGGCCATGAGCGTCATGTCACCCATCCCCATCGCTTCGCGCTTGAGCGCCACCTCGCCCAGCCATCCCACGATGGCGATGAGGCCGGCGCCCGCGCAGGCGCCGATCAGCGCATCGTACGGGCTGGCGAACAGCAGCGTTTCGCCGATGAACGGTGCTGCCAGTGCGGTCGCGAGCGACCAGAGCAGGCCGGTGACGGTGAAGCCGTCCGGAATGAGATAGTGTCGCAGGTCGGTGAGCGCGACGCCGGTGAGCAGCGTGAGGAAGACTGCGACGCGCAGCGCGGTGAAGCTGGGCCCCCAGCGCGAGACGCACAGCGCCCACAGCACGCCCACCAGCACTTCGCCCAGTGGGTAGATGGCGGAGATGGGGAGCTGGCACGAGCGGCAGCGCGCGCGCAGCACCAGCCAGCTGACGACCGGCACGTTCTCGAACCAGGCGAGCTGATGTCCACAGTTGGGGCAGCGTGAGCGAGGACGGACGACGCTCAGGTCCGCTGGCCAGCGCGAGATGCAGACATTGAGGAAGGAGCCGACGCAGAGGCCGACGACGAAAGCGAACGCGGTCGCGAGGACGGAAGGAGTCACGAACGAACCTGATAGAGAAGGATGCCGGTGGCGACGGCCACGTTGAGCGACTCCACGTTCGCGGTGATCGGGAGCGAGGCCAGTGCATCGACGCGGCTGCGCGCATCCGTCGAGAGGCCGCTGCCTTCGTTGCCGACGGCGATGATGAGGCGGTCCGGAATGTCCAACGCGTCCAGCGGCCGCCCGCCCGCGTCCGCGCCCCACATGGTCACCGACACGCCACTCCGGAATGCGTCGAGCGCCGCCCAGGTGCAGGCGAACGCGGGCGTGTGGAAGCTGGCGCCCATGGTGCTGCGTACGACCTTCGCGTTCCAGAGGTCCACGGTTCCTGGCATCGCGAGCACCGCGAGTGCGCCGAGTGCCGCTGCGGTCCGGACGATGGTGCCGACGTTGCCGGGATCCTGCACACCGTCCAGGAGTACTATTCGCCAGCGGGACGCGAGCGGGAGCTGATCGAACGTCCAGGAGGGAATCTCCGCGACGGCGAGCACACCTTGCGGCGATTCCGTCTCGGCGGCGCTCGCGAACTCGAGCGCACTGACTTCGGCGAGCTCGCCGCCGCGCTTGCGAAGCGAGTCCAGCAGGGCCGCACCGCGCGGGGCATCGGAGAGTTGGGGGGCGACGAGTACCCCGCGGATCGTGACCGGCGACTTGAGGAGTTCCTCGACGGCTCGCACTCCTTCGGCCGCGAACAGCCCTTCGCGGCCACGGGCTTTCCGGCGGCGGAGATCGCGTGCTAAGGTAAGAAGCTTCAAGACTTTAAGGATGACGCGGAAAGGAATGGGTCTTGCGAATGGACCGGCCGACCGCTTCCACCACGAGAGAGAGCCATGAGACGAATGATGGCCGGCATCGCGCTGGCGATAAGCATGACGGCGTGCGGAGTGTCGACGCAACAGGAAGTGGAGATGGGCCAGCAGTACGCGGTCCAGATCAATCAGCAGCTGCCAATAGTCCAGGACCCCGAGCTGAACCGGTACATCAATGTGCTGGGCGACTCCATCGCGCGGCTCACCAGCCGGCAGGATCTTCCCGAGTGGCGATTCTACATCGTCGACAGCAAGGAAGTGAATGCGTTCGCCGTGCCGGGTGGCTTCATCTATGTGAACCGGGGCCTGATCGAGCGCACGCAGCGGATGGACCAGCTGGCTGGCGTGCTCGGTCACGAAATCGGCCACGTCGTTCGCCGTCACTCCATCAAGCAGATGCAGCAGCAGCAGGGCGCCAACATCGGCGTCACCCTGGCCTGCGTGCTCACGAGCGTGTGCAACAACCAGGCGGGACAGGCAGCCATTCAGGTCGGTGGCACGGCGCTGTTCGCGAAGTTCAGCCGTGGTGACGAGAACGAGGCGGACGAGGAGGGCATCAAGAACGTGATCCGGGCCGGGATCAGCCCCAACGGCATTCCGGAGATGTTCCAGATTCTCATCAATGAACGGAACTCCAACCCGGCGGGCGTGCAGAGCTGGTTCGCGACGCATCCGCTCGAGGAGGATCGCATTGCCGCCACGAGACAGATGATCGCGAAGTACGATGCGGCGATCCTGCGCTCGCTCGCGACGGACTCGAGGAATTACCAGTCGTTCAAGTCGCGACTGCGGTCGCTCCCGCCCTCCCCGACTCCTCGACGCTAGGCGCGATGTGAGCTGAGGAAGGTGCGGTTTGCGGGGCACCCCCGGCCCGGTGCCGCGGGGCCCCCGGTGGGGGTGCCCGGGCCCGGGGGGGGGGGGGGGGGGGCCCGCCCGTTGGGCGG
>JAJAYP010000038.1 GCA_026786185.1 Gemmatimonadaceae bacterium | reverse complement strand
GCGCAGAGGATCGACATCCGCCGTTGCGTGGTGAAACGAGCGGAGCCAGGCACACGTGCCAAAGCATCTGCGGTCACCCGCTTTCCTCCGCGCTCCTCCGCGGCCTCTGCGGTCATGCTCTCGTTGTTGCTATCGAAACTTCGGTTACGGTTCACCAGGGCCATCGCGTCTCGCGCGCGGCTCAGACGACGACGAACGCCGCCAGCCACTCCTTCGCGTGATCGTCCTGCTGGAAGAGGGTGTCGATCTCCACGACGATCGCGGCACCGTCGCGCCGCAGCGCGAGGCGGTCCATGCTACGAGTCGCCCGCCCCTGGATGTACGCTCCGTCTTCGCGATAGCGCGACTTGTGCTTGGGGCACTGGAACTGCCGGTCACTCTCGTTCCACCGGAGCGCCGTGTTCTGGTGCGGGCAGGCGAGCGAGAAGGCGAAGACCCTGCCTGCCGTGCGGGCGATGATGACGCCGTTGTCCCGGTCGATGGAGACCCCGTCGACGTCGGGAATGGGGTAGCGTTTTTCATCCCTGCGATCGTCCGGCGCGGCGAGCAGCGCCGTCATCGCGCGAATCGTGGCGCCATCGGCATCGCGTGCGACGAGCCCCAGCGAGCCGAGTGACGCAAGCGCGACCCCGAGAGTTCGGAGAAAATGACGTCGGTCGCCGTCGAGCGGGCAGTCGGTGCACTCTGGCGAGTCTGTCATCAGGCGAGATTGAGGAGCGCCACGCCGGCCAGCGTGATCGTGAGCCAGAGCGCGATGCTGGTGACGGCGCTGACGCGAAGTCGGCGCCAGTGTGCGCCAGTGACCGTACCCGTCTGCGAGTTGGTCGCCCGCATGGCGCGCTCCGTTCGCGACAGGAGGGCGCCATTGGCGAGCAGCGCCATGATGAACCCCAGCTTGACCCAGAAGATCCAGGAGCCGAAGTAGATCTCGACGTCGGGCGCGAGCAGGGCGAGCCCGCTGACGAACGAGAGCGAGAGCGCGCCGAGCACGACCGGGTGCGCGGCGCCAATCTCGTCGAGATGGCGTGCGGCGGCGGCAGGATCGTCCTGTCGCACACGCAACGTCGAGCGGTCGAGCGCGATGGCGAGACCGCCGCCGACGACGACGGGCACGACGTGCAGGAACGTGACGACGGTGGGCAGCACGTCCGAATGCCCGTAGAGCCGCGCCCACGGCGCCGCAAGGTTCACGAGCAGTTCGGGGGGTGCGATGATCACGCGCCGCTCATCGATTGGCGACGAGCATCGTGGCATAGCCGGTGAGCGCGGTGCTCATCGAGATGATCGCGAGGCGTCGATGCTCCCGACGCTTCACGCCGGATCGCGTGGCTTCGGGACCGAGCTTCACGCCGGCATAGGTGAAGCCGGCATCGGCGGCGAGCATCAGGGTGCTGTGGACCAGTCGCGCCGTGCGTCCTTCGCTCACGCCGCGCGACTCCCACAGGTTCCACACACCGGTCACCGTGTTGACGGTGAACAGCGTGGCCAGGCCGGCCGCACCGACACGGTGCAGGGATTTGGCCCATGCCGGATCCGACCCGCCGGACTGGTACATCTGATTGCCGGCGATCGACTGCGCGGCGAACAACGGGATCGTCGTGTACGACGCGTAGCGATGGATGCGAAGGCGCATCGCATAACCGTCGCTCACCTCGATGGCGCGGGATCGGCGACGCGCTACGGTGTCCGTCGCGTTCATCACCATGCTGCGCGCCGGACGGGGCGTCGATGCACTGTCCGGGACCGCGAGCACCGTGCTCGTGTCGGCCGGCACCGCGAGGAGCACGGCGGCCGCGAGCTGAAGGACGTACATCACCTCACTGCACCCTGACCGTGCCGTTCATTCCGGGGTGAATCGTACACGTGTATCCGTACGTGCCGGTGGCTGCCGGCATCGCCACCGTCCGATCACCCGTCGACCAGTTGGGCACGGAGGTGATGGTCTGGTTGGCGAAGCTCACGTTGTGCGCCCTGCCGTCGGCGTTGTTGAAGGTGATCGTCGCGGAGGGCACGACGACGATGTCCACCGGGTCGAACAGGTTGTTCCGGAGCGAGACCGACGTCGTGGCCACGGGCGTGCCGGGCGTTCTCGGAATGGTGGGAGTGGTGGGCGTATCGCTGGACGATCCGCCGCAGGCGGTGACGGCGACGAACGCAAGAACGAGCGGGTAGCGCATGTGTCACTCCTTGCAACGAGTTGGGCTGGTGCCGACGCCGATCGGTGTAGCAAGGAGAGCGGCTCGCCGAGCGCCGCGATCAACTCGTTGTGGTCTTGGCAGTTACCTGCACATGCCGGTCACCGGCGGGGGCAGTGGCGTATCGCGGCGTGACGAGAGCGTAATGGTTCATTACGCTGCGTCGCGAAGGCGAACGGCCGCCCTTGGAGTGGGGCCGCCGGAGAAACGATGTCACGTCATGCAGCCATCAGCGCCGATCGTACGCGGACCCTTGTCGCAGGCGTTGTCCTTCGAGGACGGTGTCGGCCATGCGAGCGACGATGGCGTCCATCTGCTCGTCCGACAGCTTGTCACCCGCCGCAATGACGCGCTCGCGCAGCCGGGCGATGAGTGACTCGCGGCGACGATGCGCGGAGCTCGCGGCATCCTCGAACAGATCCCATTCCGCGCCCATCGCTCGATTACCCGTGCGCCGCGCGGCGGCGCGTGCGCGGGGCTGTCGCCGCCGGCTCGAAGTACTCGAGCTCCACGGCTGCCATGCGCGTCGAGAGCTCCAGCATGTCGGCATCCGGCATGTTCGCACAGACTGGTCGCAGGCGGTGCGCGATGTCGAGTGCGAGGGCTCGGACGCGGTCGGGCACGTCGGGGCTGTGTACCGTACGATTCACCATGCGCCAGGCGCCGAGTAGCAGGGAGACTGTGTCATGTCGTGTTCCCTACCGGACGCGGCAGCGTCCGGAAGGTCACACGGGGACTGCAGTCAGTCGGCTCGCCGGCTCGCTTCCGCCGTGAAATAGCATTCGATGCACGCGCTCACGGCGCCCCCGATCACGTCCGGTGCGGCCTCGCCGAACCGCACGCGAGGCTCGCCGAGCGTCGCCCAGGCGTACTTGACGGCGACGATGAGCTTCTCGATCGGCACGCCACGGGCTCGTGCGTACAGGCACAAGGACGCCATCGCGCCACTGAACCGCGTCTGGATGGCCACCTGATCGAATGCCGTCGCGACCGGGAGATCGACGAGCACGGTCAGCAGGGCGCCACGCGCCTCGGCGAGCAGGACATCGTCGACGTCGGCGCTCTGGTACGAGGGCCGGGAGGGCTCTGGGGTGTATGGGGTGTTGTGCATCCGCCCTCCGGAGCTCTGGGCACGCTTCACTGCGTGCACGTGTGCGCCAGATCACAGGTGATCGGCGACTCCGAGGATAGTGGACCTCTCGGCAGAAGTCCAGCAAATCATTTTGTTATAACGGCTTAACACATTTCTGGCGCAGCCGTTGTGGGCGTCACCACGCCCGCGTTCGCCAAGCCACTCCCTCTGTTACCGGCTTCCCATCCAGTGCTTCGGATTGCGCCACGGGGTGGGATCGAAGATGGACTCGTCCAAGGGCACGTTCGTCTTCACATCAGCGTAATCCTCGTAGAATACGAGGTTGCCGTCATTGTAGATCTCCACGCGCGGCGCGATCCATCCACCGTCTCGGCGTTCGTAGTTCACGAAACGGATGTCCTGCACCTTGCTGGAATCGGTTCGCGTGGGCTCGACGAGGCGGACGAGATACAGCCGCTCCCCGTCGATCCAGGCCTGCTTGCGCCGCAGGTCTCCGCGGAGTGCGCCCACCACCACCATCGACCGCCCCTCGAACGTCGTCTCGTGCACGCGGCTCAGGTCGATGCCTTGCCGGCGCAGGAGCGCTGCGGACCGGGCGCTGGGGTTCTCGTAGACGTCGAACCCGAGGAGCTGCAGGTCGTTGATGCCGGGGCCACGCTGGATGATGCGGCCGTTGGACGCGACGAACTGACTGTCGCGCGCGTAGAGCACGCCGTTCCCCCCGCTCAGCGGATCGAAGTCGATGCGCAGCCGGCCCGGCAGCTTCATCGCTTCGTACCAGGTCTCCACCCTCCAGGTCCCGTTCGGCAACAATCGCGCGGTCTTCTGGCGGAAGGTGAGGGTCTTGTACCACTTGCCGTCGTATCGGGCGCGCATCGCCTCCACGACATCGGCGCCCGTGGCGAAGCGCGGCGTGACGCGCACGGTCGTGGGCTCGGCAGTGGACGGCTCGGGCGTGGCGACGACGGGCGTGCGCGAGCAGGCGGCGAACAGCAGGGCGGCGAGCGTGGCGGCGGCGACACGCAGGGGTGAATGACTCATGCTTCAAACTTTCTCGCCGTCCGCGGCCGGCGCAACTGCCGGCGCCACTGCCGGCGCCGCCTCGTTCGTCCGGATCCTCCAAGCTGGTGAGAGTTCGGACATCGGTCTAAGCTTGTAGCATGAGCGACGACGCCCCCTCGTTCGTGCGAGGCATCTTCGCCGGCGCGATCCACGACAGTCTCCTCTTTCCCTTTCCCGACTCGCTCGACGCGCGCGATCCCGACGAAGCGCGCACGGTCCGCCGGCTGGTGGCCGACCTCGACCGGATGCGCGCGAGCGGCGTGATCGATCCGGCCCGGTTCGACGAGGAAGAGTGCGTGCCCGACGAGACGATTCGCGCGCTCGCGGACGGCGGCTGGATGGGACTTTCCATCCCGCGCGAATATGGCGGGCTCGGACTTTCGGCAGCGGCATACGCCCACGTCTTCGGCGCCATCTCCAGCGTGGACGCATCGCTGGGCGTCCTCCTCGGCGTCCACTGCGGGCTGGGGTCGAAGGCGATCGTGCTGTTCGGATCGCAGCAGCAGAAGTCGCGGTACCTGCCCATGCTGGCGCGCGGCGAGACGCTCGCGGCCTACGCGCTCACCGAGCCCGAGACCGGTTCGGATGCGCAGAACATCGTGACGCAGGCGCAGCCGAACGACGACGGAAGCTGGACGCTCACCGGACGGAAGCACTGGATCGGCAACGGGCATCGTGCCGGCGTGATCGCGACGTTCGCGCAGGCACCCGTGGAGCGAGGCGGCAAGACAGTGCTGCGCCCGACAGCCTTCATCATCCGTCCCGACATGCCGGGCTTCCGCGTGGCCGGCACGGTGCGCAAGCTCGGCATTCGCGGCTCCACGCAGGCGGAGCTGGTGTACGACGGGCTGCAGGTGCCGGCCGATCACGTGCTCGGCGCGGTGGGCAAGGGATTCGGCGTCGCCGTGAAGGTGTTGAACGGCGGACGCCTCACGCTCGCGGCCGGATGCACGGCGGGCACCAAGTCGCTGCTCGCGCAGATGGTGGAGTTCGCGGAATCGCGCGTCCAGTTCGGTCGCCCCATCGCCGACTTCGAGATCACGCAGCGCAAGCTCGCGCGCACGGCGAGCGACGTCTACGCCGCCGATGCGATGCTCGGCGAACTGGCGCGGCTGGCCGAGCATCCGGACGGCGAATACGCGCTGGAAGCGGCGTGCTGCAAGGTGTTCGCGAGCGAGATGTTGTGGCGCGCCGCGGACGAGATGGTGCAGGTAGCCGGCGGTCGCGGCTACGTGAAGCCCTATCCGTACGAGCGACAGCTGCGCGACGCGCGCATCAACCGGATCTTCGAGGGGACGAACGAAATCCTGCGGTTGTTCATCTCGCTCAACGGAATCCAGGGACCGGCGGCGCATCTCACGGAGCTGGGCATCGCCTTGCGGCGTCCGCTCCGGAACCTCGGACTCATTTCCGGCTTCGCGGCATCGCGGGTCGCGAGCCGGTTGGGCGCGACACCGACGCTCGACGTGACGCTGCACGCACGGCTCGCGGACCATGCCCGCCACTTCGAGAAGCATGTCGCGGAGATGAAGGACGCAGCGGAGCGACTGATTCGTGCCTATCGCAAGGAGATCGTCGAACGGCAACAGGAGCTCGAGCGGCTGAGCGACATGGCAATCGAGCTGTTCGCCACCGCGTGCGTGCTCGCACGCACGCAGCAGTTCCTGCTTGCGCGCGGTGAGGAAGGGTGCGCGCGCGAGCTGGACCTGTGCGACCTGTTCGTCGTGGAGGCGGGGCGGCGGTTCCGCGCGAGCCGGTTGACTCTCGAGAGCGCACAGGACGAGACACGGCGCCGCGTGGCCGGCAGCGTACGCGAGGCGGGGGGATATGGGGTGGACGACGCGATACTACCAGAGGATGGGATGTCGGGTGGACCCCGCGAGCAGTGGCCGGAGGCCGCGAGCGGGGCGGCGTCCGACTGAGCCACGAAGCCGGGCGATGGCCGAATGAACCACGGAGGGCACAGAGGTCGCAGAGGACGGCACAATATCAGCGCCTCCACCCCCAGGTGAATCCGATGCGTGTGTCATGCCACTGGTGGTGTGCTCCCCGTCGTTGCCTTCTCTACCACCGCGCAGCTAACCACAACCCACGGACAAGCCCGAAGACCCGAATGATCTACGACATCTCCCTCTCGCTCCGCACCGGCGGCGTGGTCTACCCCGGCAATCCGGCCATCTCGATCACGGCCCAGCAGGCGATCTCGCAGGGCGCGGGGGCGAACGTGTCGCGCCTGGACCTCGGCTCGCACTCGGGCACGCACGTCGATGCGCCGAAGCACTTCTTCGACGACGGCGCCGGCGTGGACGCGCTACCGCTGGACGTGCTGATGGGACCCGCGCGGCTGATCGCGTTCGCCGACACGGTGAAGAGCATCGGCGAATCCGACCTGCGCGCGCACGACCTCACGGGCGTGACGCGACTCCTCATGCGCACGCGCAACTCCGCCTGGCTCGCGAGCGGCGCGACGGACTTTCATCCCGACTACACATTCCTCGCCCCCGACGGCGCGGCCTATCTCGTGGGGCTCGGCGTCCGGCTCGTCGGGGTGGACTATCTGTCCGTGGAGCAGTTCCACTCGGGGCATCACCGCACGCATCGCACGCTGCTCTCGGCCAACGTCGTCATCGTGGAAGGGCTCGTGCTCGTGGAGCCCCCGCCGGGCGACTACGCGTTCAGCTGTCTGCCGCTGCGTCTGGCGGGCCTGGACGGCGCACCGGCGAGGGCGGTGCTGGTGAAGTGATTCCGTCCATTGACCGCAGAAATCCTGCTTCCGCCGGCACCGGGGCACTCACGATAATGAGGGCATGCTCAACTAGAGGATGACTCCGCGTGCCTCATGATCGTGTAAAATGTGTATGCTCCTGCTGCGGCAGGCACACCGAGCCCAAACAAGACGGCGACGAGCAGCGACATGATCTCGTCCGGCGCAACACCCCCGCGTAGAATGACGACGAGGGACAGCAACAGACCAGGAAGTAAACCAATCGCGATGAATGGCCGTGCACTGATCTTCTCGCGGCGCCTCTGATGGCGCCAGACGGGAAGCAATATTGCAACGGATAACACGACCATCAATGGAAAACCCGCCATGACTGCAACCACAGGCAGAACAGCAAAGCCCGCGGTATTGCAGTCGGCATCAGCGATAGTGCAATACACATAGGTACTCGCGAGCGCAACAGCGAATGCGGCTAGTGCTCCGAGCGCGCTCATGAGGCACGCGCGCGCTATCGGGAGAATGATGCGTTTCACTTTTTTCTCTGGATTGGCGTGCCTGTATGCATACTATTCCACAACCTGAAGGCTGATCGTCGCGTGGGCCATTTTTTCAGTGGCCCGAGCGGCACCGGAGAATCGTGCGACCGCTGGCTAGGCGCCCTCAGCCGAGGGTGACAGCATCCAGAGAAAAAACATTGACAGAATTCAAAGAACTCACAATGCACACGGTTCAGCTGAAATCTGCGAGTTCCAGCCAGTCAAGGTTCCTCAGACTTCCTTCACTCGACACCTCGATGCCATCTGACGCTACACGACTGAAGACGCCGAAAAGACGAGGCTGGGTCACCTGTGCGACGATGCGATGCGCCCCAGACGGCAGGACATCATGCCACACCGCGACGGTATAGTTGCGCCCTTCACGCTTGACCTGCCTCTGCGTGATCGGCGGCAAGGCGATGAGACTGGGCACTTGCGCCGACCGGAGACGAGCAACCTCCTCACGGACAATCGAAGTCAGCGCCTGTGCCGATCGGCGGAACGAAGGGAAGTCTCGAGCGAAGATCAAAATGAAGTCCTCCTGGGCCGCCAAATGACATTCTTGGAATGTTCGTTCCAGCAGGGAGAGTCGTAGCTCGATACGGCATTCGGCCCGGACCAGTTCGAAGAACCTCTCCGGACATTCTCGATAGTCTCTCTATATGACGGACGACAGTGCTTCCGCTTGTGGTGCTCCCGTGCACCACGGCTGAGGAGCTTCCGGCATTCGCGGCGCCGGTTCACTCAACCAGAAGCGGGACAGCTGGGAGGCGAACGTGTCGGCTTCGCAACATGGTACCATCTGTTATCTCGAAAGCCCACTACGTAGGCATGACCACGCGACTGCTGGCCTTCGCGCCAATGACAATACGCCACATCGATGAGTCCATCACGGTCGTAGTCATCTAGTTCAACGTCGCCGAAGTTGTCGGCCTGCTCTGGTATGCCCGTCTCGTAGAGAGGAGAGACGGCAAACGATGGCGACGGCAACACGTGGAAATGCACGTGCTGCAGCCCGGCATGCGGGACAATCGCTATCAACAGAACTCTTTGCCGACTCTGCTCGGCGCCGAAGCGATGCAGCTCCCCGATCAAGAAGGCATTTGATGGAAGTGCGCCCGCGCGAAACTGCTCGAGCGAGGCAACGATTGAGTCGCGCTCGTCCGGCGCTGGCGTGAATGTCCATTGTACTGCCAGTCGCGTCGAGTCAGGCCTTTCTGCTCGAATCGGCACGGTTGAAGTCTGTAAGCTGCGGATCGGTTCGCGCTGCTTTCCTGTGTGAGCGTCGTCGCATGCCACAACCACTAGCAACAAGAGAAATGTTCGCACGAACGCACATCCCATGATTGGTTATTGTCCGCTCTCGAATGCCCAGGGTGACCTGTGCGACGATGCAAGCTCCCCGGGCGGCAGGCGGTAGTGACATGCCGCGATCGGGTAGCCTCTGTGCAGAATCAGCGCTCTCGCGCTCCGGGAGCCTCGGCCTCCACTGGAATCGCGAGGCCCCGCATGTTCGAACGGGAGACGCAAGCGTGGACCGCCGTGCTGAGACAGAATCCTGTGAAGGAACCCATGACGAATGCGGCGACGGCAAGCTCGGGCGCCACCAACAGGCCGAGGCTGCCCATGAACGAGAGGGGGAGGAGGAGGATTGATACGATCCAAGCCCAATGCCGGGTCTTGATCAGACCGACTTGATAGAGCAGCGACCAGAGTGTAAACAGGTGCCCGAATACGATTCCGGCGGCGAACCCACCTGCAGTTAGCTCTGCCGACCGCAGATCTTCGATCGTCCTGCTGCCAAAGATGTACGCCAAACCCGCCTACGCCACCGCCGAGGGCTGACGCACCGGGTACTTCCCTCTCGCCACGTCGAGCTCAGGTCGCGGGCAAGAAGGACAAGGTGGATGAAGCGGCACGACCGTCGGACAATATGATGCCGACCCGAATCCCTCCTACGACTTCACTCACATCCTTTGCGATATTCTTGTCCGCCATCACAGTCGACGGTCGCAGGAGCAATAGCCGATAACCACTTCCCACTCTGGGCAGAGAGTCGAGATGCACTCTCTTGAGCTCCTTCCATCTTACGAACCGTGCCGCCTTGGGCGTGGGCGTCGGAGGCTCATCGCCCTCGAACTTCGGCTCAAATCTCCAGGTCGACCTCGAAGTCGACGAACGACGCCCCGGCTCCGCCGATCAACTCCACTTCAATGGCATCCCGGTCATCATTCTGCGACCACACGGTATCAGCGCGCGTCCGAGTGCGTTCGGCGGTCGCAACCAATGGCGGTACATGAAACACAATTCGCGGACCCTGCGCGGCGCTGACAGCGCGGGCACCGTTGGAGGTCGCTGGCACGCTGTCGATGACGGGCGCTTTGTCGTCGTACGCGCTGCATCCAGCTCCAATCGCCATCGTGGCCACCACAAGTAGGGGTTTCCATTTCATGGCAGGTAACTCAAGTGAATGTGATTCTTGTGCGCCAAGCGGATCTTTTCAGTGTCGATCGTCATTGATCCTTTCAGTCCGTTGAACTTGCCAGCTGGCCCCAGATTGCCTGTGTTCTTTAGGCACCCGAGGGTTGCCGCGGCCCGTTGCACACGGAGAGAGAGGTCCAGCATGCCGGATCTGGTGTTGGGGCCGTAACCGATGTCCTTGCCGTTGATCCATCCAATGTCAACCGCAGTAACGTCGCGGTGCTCGAGCGGGTCCGCCTTTACGCGGGGCTGCCACAGCGCATCACGGTCGACAACGGCCCGGAGTTCCGGAGCAAGGCGCTCGATGCCTGGGCGCATCAGCATGGCGTGCAGCTCCAGTTCAGTCGCCCAGG
>JAJAYP010000037.1 GCA_026786185.1 Gemmatimonadaceae bacterium | reverse complement strand
GCGCCAGTCCCGCCGGCTCGCGCCGGTGAAGCGGCGCTCAGGCTCCAGTCGAATTCCGCTGCGGCGTTCGGTGCCGTGGGCAGCAGCGTGAACACGCTCGCGGACGTCGCCGATGAGCTTTCGATCCCGTTCGCCGCCGGGTCCACCGTGAACTGCACGTTGCTGCCCGCGGTCGCCTGGAACAGCGTGGGCGTGTCGGTGAGCAGGATGTTCTTCAGCAGCAGATCGCCAGCCGTGACGCGCGCATTGGTGTTCGCATCACGAAGGCTGACGCCGGCGCGCGGCCAACGGGACAGAATGCCGTTCGCGTAGTACCCACCCGTGCCGCGGCGGAGCATCATGCCGATACCGCCCGCCGTCGCGTCCACTGCCGTGCCCGCCCCCGTTCCCACGAGGGTGAAGTTCGCGATGAGCGGGAGGGTGTAGGGCTGCGACGTCTGTCCGCCGACGCAGTTCGCGCCCTGGCAGCCGTCGTTCTCGATGCCCTGCGGATCGCCCGACACGTTGCCGGCTCCGGTTCGCGGAACGAGCACGCGCGACTGGTAGGCGATCAGGTACTGCATGCGCCCCTGGTACCCTTCGGACATGTCGAAGTGATCGTCGCCCGACTCGTACGACACGAGATAGCTGGCGTCCGCCTTGCCGCCGAAGAATTCGAACGAGTCGTCCAGGCCGTTGAGCGACTGCAGATAGCTCAACTTCGTGGCGCTACCGAGCGCGGCGAGCGTGAAACTGTTCAACTCGTTGCCGTCGTTCGGCGCGAAGCCGGCGTATTCGACGCGGACATAGCGCAGTTCACCGCTGTCGTCGGCGTCGTTGGTGCCACCAGCGTAGTCGATCGACGGGTTGGACGCATCGGTGCCCGTGCCTTCGATGAGCGTGGTGCCGGTCCGGTTGATCAGCGCGTTGCCGATGATGATCAACCCGCCCCAGTCACCCGGCAACCGCTGGGATGACGGCCGGTTCGACGTGAACACGATCGGCAGCGCTGCCGTGCCGACCGCCTGAATCTTCGCACCACGCATGATGAACAGCGAGGAGCCGAGCTTGTCGTAGTCGCCGAGGATTCTCGTGCCCGGCTGGATCGTCAGCGTCGCGCCGTTGGCAACGTGAATGAAGCCGCTCAAGGTGTAGACCGTATCTGCGTACAGCGTGCGATTCGCCGTGATGTCGGCCGAGATCGTCTTCGCCGACGATCCAACGGCACTTCCACCACCAGTGGCCACGGCGCTCGCGCCGCTGGTCCGGCCGCCGCCGCTCGCGAATACGCGGTACTGATAGGTGGCGCCGATCGCCAGCCCGATATCGTCGAACGTCGTCGATGCCGAGGTGCCGACCGCGACGAAGGTGCCGCCCGTTGCGCCCGGTGCGCGCTCGATCGTGTAGCTCGTGGCGGTAGGAACGGCAGCGTATGACACGCGCGCCGAAGTGGACGACACCGAGGTCACCGTGACGGACGCCGGCGCGGCGAGGGGCGTCGGCTCGGTCGAGGACTCACTGCACGCCCCGGAGGAGGCGAGAATCGCGGCAAGCGCGAAGGTACGGACGCGGAAAAGCATGCCTCAGCCTCGAAGAATGGAGGTCGATGATCGGAAGTGCGCGATGGTGCGGGTCCTGCCACCTGAAAAAAAACGGGACGGTGTCGCGGACCTGTTTCGCCCGTGTAACCGTCCCGTCACGTGTCACGCCCGACTAGCGCCAGGTCACGCCCGCCTGGAAGATGCGTCCGGCGCTGTACCGCTCGCGCACGACCGAGCCCTGCCTGATCTCGTACGGCGAGTCGAGCAGGTTCTTCATGTCCAGCCGCGCCGCGAAGCCGCTGAGCACGGGGATGCGGAGCGAGAAGTCGAGTACCTGGCGCGGCTGCTCGTAGACGTCGGGCAGGTCCGCCTCGGACGCGCCGTAGATGCGCTCACCGACCGTGTTGAACAGCACGGTCGCGCTCAATCCCCGTTCGTCGCGCTGATACGTGAGGCCCGCGTTCACCACATACGGCGCCTGACCCACCATCGGCCGGTCGCGTACGGTGATGCCGTCGGCGCGCGTGACGCGAATCGCGCTGCGCATCACCGTGGCGTTCGTCGACACCGTGAACGAGCTCAATCGCTCGGTCATGAACCCCAGTCCCTTCCTCGCTTCGAGCTCCATGCCGAGATTGCTGCCGGTCGGCGAGTTTTCGAAGGTGACGAGGCGAGTGCCCGATGTCGGCGTGTAGACGCGCTCGATCGGATCGGTGAACCGCTTCGCGAAGACGCCGATGCTGAGCACTTCCCCTGCGTCCGGGTACCACTCCCAGCGGACGTCCGCGTTCCGGATCAGCGATCGGCGCAGGCTGTCGTTGCCCTGCACGTTGTCACCACCGAGCACCTCGCGGAAGGTCACCGGTGCCAGCTCCCGATACTCCGGACGGGACAGCGTTTGCGACGCGGAAAGCCGGAGCGCCTGGGTTTCCGTGAGCTTCACATTCACCGCCGCGCTGGGCAGCACGTCCGTGTACTGGGGCGCGACGGTCACCGGATTGCCCAGCGTCGACTGCGCGGTGAGGTCCACGCGTGACCGCTCCACGCGCGCACCGGTGATGAGGCGGATGCGCTCACCGAGATTGACTTCGCCCATCAGGTATCCCGCCGCCAGGCGGTCGCGCGCACTGTACGACCCACCCTGTACGACGGGCGAGATGCGGAAGATGTTGCTGCCACCGGCCGAGGCCGCCCCGCCGAAGATCTGCTCGGGCGACATCGATCGCTCGGTGCTCGTGAGGCCGTTCGCCGTGATGCTGTACGCGCGATTCTCCGCCGTGCGATCGGTGCTGCGATAGAGCAGTCCGGTCTTGACGATCGCCGCACCCGGTCCATCCGCGAAGGCGAGTCGATAGTTCAGACGTCCCTCGGCGCTCGTCTCCGTCAAGTCACCGAACGTCCTGATCGCACCCTCGTTGCTCGTGCCGAACCAACGGGGAATGCCGTCGGCGTCGATGCTGTAGACGATCTCGGAGCGATCCGGTTCCCTCCGGCTCACGGCGGACGCAGTACCGGCCCAGTCGGCATGCTGGCGCCCGACGTCGTGCTCTCCACCCAACTGGCTCGAGCGTACCGAACGCTCGACGTAGCGCAGCCGGTCGATGCGGAACTGCGTGCCGAATTGCTCGCTGTTGCCGACTTCGCGGCGAGCCTCGTTGTCGCTGCTGCGATTGTACGAGTTGTTCAGCATGAGGCGAGAGTGATTGCCGAGCATCGTACTCAGATTCAGCAATCCGCCCGCGAGTACGCTCGACCGACCCGTGCTCCCCACGAAGCGATCCGCTTCGTCCACGGTGCCCGCGACGGATGCGGGCAGCACGTTGGCACGCACCTCGTCCGCCCGTGCCTCCTGACCGCGCGAGTACGTGACCGAGCCGAGATAGCCGATCGTCCGACCGAAGAGCAGCGGATCGTTGCCGCCAAGCGAGGCGGAGAAGGAGCCATTCGGCGTACTCGAGCCGCGCAGCGGCGTCCAGACGTTCCGGAACGACCGGACCATCTCGTTGAACTGCTCCTGCGAGGGCGTGGTCGTGAAATCGCCCGCTGCCTGAACGGCCCCCGGCAGGTTGCGTCCCGAGCCGGCGAACGCGATCCACTCCGAGCCCGACGTCGGCGGAGCGGGCAGTGCCGAGCCGACCGCGCTCGGATTCACGCCACTGGTCATGGAGAACACGGCCTGCCGCTGCGCGGGAAATTCGCGCGTGCGGATGTCCACCTGCGCGCCGCTGAAATCCCCGGACTGGTCCGGCGTGAACGTCTTGGACGTCGTGATCGATTGGATGACGCCCGACGGAAAGAGATCGAGCGGCACGACCTTGCGCTCCGGTTCGGGGCTCGGGATGCGCGCGCCGTTCAACGACGTCGTGGTGTACCGCTCACCGAGCCCGCGCACGAAGACGTACTTGCCATCCTGCACGGTGACGCCGCTCACTCGCTGCACGGCCTGAGCGGCGTCCGAGTCGGGGCTCCTGGCGATCTGCTCCGACGTCACCGAGCTGACGATGCCCGGCGCGTTGCGTTGCGCGTCCAGCGCATCCGCGACGGTGCCACGCTCCGCGCTGGCGGTGACGACTTGCGTCTCGAGTTGGCGAGTCGCGGCCGTCAGGGCGATGTTCTGCTCCGTCGGCCTGCCGGCGTTGACGAGTACGCCGGTCACCGACTTCACCTGATAGCCGAGTCTGCGGGCGACGAGCGTCACCGAGCCTGGGGCGACATTGGCGATGGAGAACCGTCCGTCAGCGCCCGATACGCCACCCAGCGCCCCGCCGTCGACGCGCACGCCGACGTCCGGGATTCCCTGCCCGGTGACACCATCGACGACCCGGCCGACGATCCGGCCGGACGATACCACGCCGGTCTGCGCTCCGAGCGGTGCGGCAACGACCAGGATGAACAATGCGACGAGGCGTCGCAGCATGACCGATGAGAACATTGGCGAGTCTCCCGAATCGAGAAGGGATGACGCGTGAGCCGGGAGGCCCAGCGACTCGCGAAAGCTCCAGCTCGATCGCATCGGTCCGGATACGGCGCCGCAACGGATGGGTCACGCCACGTCACGACCTCGTCACGGGAACGCCAAAGCGGGGGCCGCCCCCGCAGGTGCGGCGGGGCCCCCCCAAAGCCCCCGCCCCAGCGCACAACGCGCCGCGCGGCGCGGCGGGGGGGGGGGGGGGGGCGCCCCCCCACGCG
>JAJAYP010000036.1 GCA_026786185.1 Gemmatimonadaceae bacterium | reverse complement strand
GGGTCCAGGCGAGCGCGAGGCGAGTCGATCACGAGGCCGCCCGCGCCGCGCCGAGCAGCGCGACGATCGCGGGCGCGACGTCCGTCAGCGCCGCGACGCGGTCGGCGCCCGCTCGCTGCAAGGCGGCGAGCGGCATGCCGTAGATGGTGGAGGTCGCGCGATCCTGCACGATGCCGAGGCCGCCTGCCTCGCGGATTCGCGACAGGCCGTCGGCGCCATCGCGTCCCATGCCGGTGAGCACCACACCCACGGCGGCGCGCCCGAACTGCTGCGCGACCGAATCGAAGAGCGGATCGGCGGCGGGCCGTACACCCCAGACGGGCGGGCTCGAGTCCAGCGTGATGCGCCGCTCCCCTCTCGCATCCCGCACGACGCTCATGTGCAGGCCGCCGGGGGCCAGGTACACCCGGTTCGCCTTCACGACCTCGCCCTGCTCCGCCTCCATGACGGTGAGCTTGCTCATGTGATCGAGTCGGGCGGCAAGACTGCGCGTGAAGCCCACTGGCATGTGCTGTACGACGAACACGGCGGCGTGCAGGTCGCCGGGCAGGTTGGGGATCACCTCGGCCAGTGCGCGCGGACCACCGGTGGACGACGCGATGGCGACAGCGGCGACGGCCCCACCCTCGCCCGTGGACGACGTGACCGGCCGCGAGTCCGCGACTCGGGGACGCGCGAGGATCTGGACCCCGCCCAGGTTCACCTGCGTGGCGGCGCGGAGCGCGGCGAGCAGCGTCTCGGAGATCGTGAACAGGTCGAGGCTGATGGGCCCTGACGACTTGCGCACGAAGTCCACGGCACCGAGCTCCAGGCAGCGCAGCGTCAGGTCGGCCCCGCCGTCGCTGGTCGCCGCGCTGAGCATGACCACGGCGCGGGGCGTCTCGCTCATGATGTACCCGAGCGTCTGCATGCCATCCAGCTCGGGCATCTCGACGTCGAGTGTGACGATGCGTGGATCGAGCGCGTGGATCTGTCGCAGTGCGTCGTGGCCGTTGCGCGCGGTACCGACGACGTGGAACTCCGGGAAGCCGTCGATGATCTGCGTGATGAGGCGACGCATGAAGGCACTGTCGTCCACCACGAGCACCGACACCGGCGAGCTAGATGACACGGTCCCCCTTCCGGAGCGACCTGACCTCGAGACGACCGTCGGCCAGATGGAAATAGACGCTGCGCCCGTAATCGAGCCCGGTGTCCTCGGCGATGATGGGAACGCCGGCCGCCGCGAGCGCCTCACGCGTGGCTTGCACGTTGCGCTCGCCCACGTTGATGCCCGTATTGTTGACAAGCTGGCCGAACATGCTCGCCCCGCCGACGATCTTCGCGCTCACGCGTGCGTGATGCGTGCCCATCGCGCGCATCTCCTCCAGCATCAGCGGCACGATCGTCTCCGGAAACTTCGCCGGGTTTCCCGTCTCGCGCGACATCGATGCGCTGGGCAGCAGGATGTGCGCAAGCCCGCCGATCTGCGTCTCGCGATCGTAGAGAGCGATCGCCACACACGAGCCGAGCCCGATCGTCGTGATGAGCTGCGGTCCGCGCAGGACGGCGTAGTCCGCGACCTTGACGCGCACGTCGGTTGAATCGCGGCTCATAGGGGCTTGAAGATGCGTTCGCGGCCGTCGACCGCCGCGAACCGCGTCCTCGCCGCACCGAGGAGCGTCTCCACCTTTCCCAGGACGAGAAATCCGTCGGGAGCGAGCGCAGCGTGGAACCGGTCGAAAAGGCGTTCCTGCGTCGAACGATCGAAGTAGATCAGCACGTTGCGGCAGCAGATGAGATGATGCGGTCCCGGCGGCGGCGCGTCGGCGAGCAGGTCGCGCCGCTCGAAGCGTACGAGCCGCTTGACCTCGGCCGTGATGGCGAATGGCGCGGCGGGCGCGAAGTAGCGGGCGCGCAGATCGTCCGGCGTGTCGGCGAAGTCCCCCTCCTCGAACGTGCCCGCCTGCGCGGCGACGAGCGAGCGCGCGTCGATGTCGCTCCCGAGGACCTGCACGCGTCCTGCCAGCCGCGACAGCGCACCAGCCCGCTCGGCGTGCCGGTGGAACAGCGTCGCGAGCGAATACGGCTCCTCGCCGGAAGAGCAGCCCGCGCTCCAGACGTGGATCGTCGTCGCCGGCCCGTCCCACAACGCGGGGACGACCTTGTCGGCAATCGCCCCGTACGTGTCCCAGTTGCGGAACAACTTGGTGACGTTGATCGTCAGCGCGTCGAGCAACTTGTCGTACTCGGCCTGATCATTGTCGAGGACGCGGGCGTAGTCGGTGTATGTGTGGACACCGCGCGCGCGCATGCGCACGGCGATGCGCCGGCGCAGGCACTTGTCCTTGTAGCTCGCGCAGCCGAACCCGCGGTCGCGGGAGATCTTCGCCGTGAGCTCCGCGAAACCGGCGTCGGACAGATCGTTCACGATTACAGGACCTGCCGAACGGCATCGAGGTTGGTGCGGACGATGGCATTCGTGGGATCCAGCTCGAGCGCCTTCTCCCAGTAGCGCAGTGCCTCGTCGCGCTCTTGCCGCTTGAAGCGGATGTTGCCCAGCTTCAGGTAGATGTCGTCACCGAGTCGCGGATTCAGCTTGATCGCGCGCAGGTAGAACTCGAGCGCGTCATCGTAGCGGCCGGCCCGGTAGTGGCAGTCGCCCAGATTCTTGTGAATCTGCGGCAGCCCCGCGTCCTCGAGGGCACCCTTTTCCGCCGCCTGCAGCGCTTCCGGATGATAGCCGCGACGCTCCTGCACCGCCGCGAGGTTGTTGTGCAACGATGCAGCGTGCGGATGCAGGACGATGCCTTCGCTGAGCGTCGCGAGCGCGCGATCGAGGTCGCCGAGCAGGGCGGCGGTGAGCGCCGTGTAGTGAAACCAGGCCGCCGTGGGGGGACTCGTGCCGAAGAGCGGCCGCGCGAGCGCGAGCGCGGAATCCGCCGTCGCAACGTCGCCGGTCCGGAGCGCGATGACACCGATGGACGTCTGGATGCGCGGATCCTTGCCACCCCCACGACGGATCGCCTCGTCGAGCGCGACCTTCGCGCGGTCGTACTGGCCGAGGCGCTCCAGTGCGTACGCGAGGTTGTGGAGCGCGCCCGGACGGGCACCGGGTTGCGCGCAGCACTCCTCGAACGCGAGGACGGCGTCATCCCAATTGCCCTGCCGCATCAACGCGAGACCGATGTAGAAGCGCGCCGGTGCATCGTCGAGCCGGAGGTCGGTGACGCGCCGGAATTCCCGCATCGCCTCGTCGAGCATGCCGGTCTTGTAGAACGCGATGCCGAGATTGCGATGCTCGTCCACGCGAGCGTCGGTCACCACCGGCTCCGAGGCCTTCGTCTTTCCGACGCGCTGGGCGAACCCCGCACTGACGAGGCCGTAGAGCGCCTTGCCAGCATCGAACTCTCCGAGGCCGGATTCCTCCATGATCGACGAGACGTCGCGACGCCCATCGAGCAGGTCGACGACCTGCTCCTGCTCCCGCGTCAGCGCGACGCCGCTCTCTTCCAGCTTCTTCCGATCAATGTCGAACACGAGATCGAACGCGGGAATCTTCTTTTCGATCAGCGTCCACTCGTCGACGCGGCGGGCGCCCTCGAGCAGCAGCGACTCCGGATTGATCGAGACCTGGAAATCCTGGTCTTCGGGGTGGACGTCGGCCTCGAAATTGAACGTGCCCTGCATCCAGGTGAACAGGAAGTAGACGGCTTCCTCGATCTGGAGTCGGATCTGCTGATGCAGGGCGTCCTTCGTGATGGCGCCCTGTGCCACGAGCAGTTCGCCGATCCGCTTGTCGCGGTGCAGCGCCTGCGCGGTGATCGCCGCCTCGAGCTGCACCTGCGTCACCGACCCCGCCTTGACGAGGATGTCACCGATGCGGTCGCGCCGGTTGACGATCGACGCGTAGCAGATCTGTCCCTTGTCGAAGTAGATGTAGCCGAAGTTGTTGCGATGCGTGACCGCGAGGCATCCCGTCTTCTTTCCCATGGCCAGCAGCTGCAGCACGTCGGGTAGACTGGCCTCCTTGAGACTGCCCTTGATCGCCATCAGCGCAGCTCCTCGACGAGCCGACCGGAGGCGTCGGGCCACTCCCACACGATCTTCTCGTCGTCGAGGAAGAACGAGTCGGCCGCCTGCCGCACCGACGTCGGAGGCGTCGTGGCCGTCGCGCTCGCCGGCTCCAGCGTCTGCCGGGCGATCGGCAGCGTGAGCGGCGCACCGGCGGAGTCCGCCGCGGCGCAGATCCGGTGCACCGTGCCGATCAGCTCGCGCACACTCGTCGCCGAGCGCTCGGCCAGGTACGCCAGCAGCTCGGGCGTGGTGGGCACTCGCGCATCGGCGAGAAAGCGCCCGAACAACTTCTCGCGGAGCGTGCGGTCCGGTGCACTCAACTCGGCCACCAGGCCCCCCTCGAACCGCGAACGCAGGCGCTCCTCGAGTCCCTCGATCTGCTTCGGCGGCACGTCGCTCACGAAGACGAGCTGCTTGCCAGCCGAGTGAAAGTGGTTGAAGACATGAAACAGCTCGTCCTGCGTGCGCTCCTTGCCTCCCACGAACTGCACGTCGTCGATCAAGAGCGCATCGGCCGCGCGATAGCGCGCGCGGAACCGATCGATCGTCCCATCCTGCAGGGCGGCGATCAACTCGTCGATGAACAGTTGCGCGCCGACGCAGGCGACGCGGAAGTTGGCGCCGCCGCCGCGCGCGAGCTCGTTCCCGATCGCGTTGAGGAGGTGCGTCTTTCCCACTCCACTGGGTCCGGCGAGAAAGAGCGGATTGTAGCGATGCCCCGGCTCCGCGATCACCGCATCCGCCGCGCGTACCGCCATCTGGTTGGATGGACTCTCCTCGAACGCGCGGCGCGCGAACGCGGCCTGCGGTCCGGCGGGGGGCACGGCGCCCGCAAGTGCGCGCTCGACGAAGGCGGCGGCCTCGGAGAGCCGCTCGGGATCGCGAAACATCTCCGTTCCGCCCAGTCCGGGATCCACCGTGCAGACCTGCTGTTCCAGCTCGCGAAGCTGCTCTACCGCCTGCGCGAAGCCGCGCACGAGTGCCTCCCAGTTCGCCGGCGGATTCTTCTCCAGCATGAGGCGCTCGAGCGGTCCCGTGCGGAATCCTTCGCCATTCCAGAATGCCACCGCTTCACCGACGCGCACCTTCCACGGCTCGATCTGCGCCGCGACGGCACTCGCCATGTCGGTCAGAAAGCTGAAGAACTCGTCCTGCTTGGCAGCGCTCGGCGATCCGGCGGGGGCCGGCGCGGGCGCGCCGACGAGTCCCGCCACCTGAGAGGGCGTGAGCGTGCCGTCCACGACCTGCGCGGCGGCGAGGCGGTTGAGCGCGCCCTGCAGCTCTCGCACGTTCGAGAACTCCACGCGCGCGAGTTCCTCGATCACCCCCGGCTCGAACGACACGCCCTTCTCGTCGCACTTTGCGCGCAGGATGGCGACGCGGGTCTCGTAGTCCGGCGGGCCGATGTCGACGATCAGTCCGCCACTCAGCTTCTGGATGAGCCGCTCGTCCACGTCGGCGATTTCCGTCGGTGGACGGTCGCTCGTCATGACGATCTGCCGCTTGCCGCCCTGCAACGAATTCAGCAGCCGCAGCAGCTCGCTCTGGGTTTCGCGCCTACCCGTGAGGAACTGCAGGTCGTCGATCAACAGGACGTCGACTCGTCCGTAGCGCTGCTTGAACCGATCCATCTCGCCCGTGGCGATCGCGGCGTGCAGCTGCTCGACGAAGTCTTCGAGCGGCACGTACTCGATCGACATGTCGGGATGTCGCGACGTCGCCTGGTTGGCGATGGCGTGGGTCAGGTGTGTCTTCCCCAGCCCCGAGCTGCTGTAGATGAAGAGGGGGTTGTAGACCGCGCCCGGCGCATCGGCGACCGCATGCGCGGCCGCGACGGCGAGCCGGTTGGCCGAGCCGACGACGTAGTTGTCGAAACGCGCCCGCTTGTCGGCTTGCATTCCTACTTGGTGCCCGCTCCCGCGGCGGTACTGGGCGAGGCACCGGCAGCGCTCAGGCGGCGCAGCACCTGCTCGGAGATCCCGCGAAGCGTTTCAAAGACGCCCGGACCGTGCAACGCATCGGCGGGGAATTCCGGGGAGCCGCGGAAATTGATGGCGTCCGACAGCTCCTCCACCGACAGGATGAGTTCCTTGGGAAGGTCCTGCTTGTTGTACTGGACGACGATCGGCATCGCGCGGGGATCGACGCCCTGTTCGGCGAGGTTCGCGTGCAGGTCCTGAAAACTCTCGATGTTCTCGTCGAGCTGTCGGGACTGGCTGTCAGCGACGAAGACGACGCCGTCCGCGCCCTGCAGGACGAGCCGGCGCGTTGCCTGGTAGTACACCTGCCCGGGGACGGTGTAGAGCTGGAACTTGGTCGTGAAGCCCGAGATCGACCCGAGATCGAGCGGCAGGAAGTCGAAGAACAGCGTGCGGTCGGTCTGGGTGGCCAGCGACACCATCTTGCCTTTCCGATCCTCCGGCACCTGCCCGTAGATGTAATGCAGATTCGTCGTCTTTCCCGAGCGACCTGGCCCGTAGTAGACGATCTTGCATGTGATCTCGCGTGTAGCGTAGTTGACGAGCGACACGAGGCGGGGGCGCGAAAGTGGACTAGGCTCGCCCGAACAGGACGGCCAGGTTGCGATTCAGATCGCGCTCGAAATGCTCGGCGAGCGCGGGCGTGGTGGGTGCGACTTCCTTGGGCGCGGCGGCGGCCAGCGACAGCACGAGCTCGTCGAAATACAGGCGCACGAGTCCGAGCGAGCTCTCCGCCCCGAACACCGTCAGGAAAATGTACGCCCCGCGAGGCCAGAGCGCCTCGGCTAAAAATATCTGACGCTCACGACCGACATGGTGCAACCCGCGGAAGGGTTGACCGTCGAGCAACCGGCCGAGCTCTCCGGCCGACGCATGGATGCCCGCGGCCAGCGCGCAGGCGGACATGACGTCCACGGCGCGCGCAAAGCCATGCTGGGCCAGCACCTGCCCGCTCGGATGCAGCAGAAGCGCGAGCTCGGCGCCGGCGTCCGTCACGAACTGCTTGAGCGGGCGCTCGATCCACGACTCGACGACCGTCACGGCATTCATCTGTCGCCACCAGCGGCCGCGAGTGGCAGGATGCCCTTCAGGAGTTCGACGCGAATGAGTCCGACATTGACCGAGGCCTCGGCGACGACCACCAGCACGAGCGCTCCCCCACCCACGGCGCAGAGCCGGCCGCCCGGCGCCTCGAGTTGCATGAACGACACGGCGCCCATCCCGGCGGCGCGCGCCGAGAGTCGCGCCTTGCGATAGAGGGACGCGGCCAGCGCAGCGACGCGATCGCCATCCTGGCCGATCTGCAGG
>JAJAYP010000035.1 GCA_026786185.1 Gemmatimonadaceae bacterium | reverse complement strand
CGCGTGGGTGCGTGACGGGGGCGGCGGTGGGGCGGGGGCGGGCCCCGCCGCCATCGCGCGTATCCGACACGCCCCTCAATCCCGTCCATCGCCGCCGCACGCACGGACGTGCTCCCCAATGTGGAGCGAGGGCCCGCCAGGGCTTCATGCGTGATCGACACTCGCGCCTCGGCGTGTGCTCCGTAGCGGCAATCCCTGACACATGATCATCGGACACTTTGCCGTCGCGTATGCGGCCCGCGCCCGCTGGCGCCGTATTCCCCTGCCGTGGCTGCTACTCGCGACGATGGCGCCCGACCTCCTGCGCCTCTGCCTCGCGCCATGGGGCGTCGGCATGGCGTCGCGGAACGACTACTCGCACGCGCTCCCCTGGAGCATCGGGCTCGCGGCGGGCGCGGCGCTGGTCGCGTGGATGGTGCGACGGGACAAGGAAACGGCGTGGGTGATCGGACTGGTCGTCCTCTCGCACATCGCCCTCGACATGCTGTCCGGACGCAAGCCGTTGTGGGTGGGCGGACCGAACGGTCTGAACCTTCAGCAATTCGAACCGCTGGAGTTCGTCATCGAAGGCGCACTCCTGTACGTCGGTTGGCGTCTGCTCCGCCAACGGGAGCAAATGCACCCGGCGGCTCGAAAGCTCGCCCTCGCCCTGATGCTGCTCGGCGAAGCCGGCTACCTGACGACGACGCTCCTTGCCCGTCCGTACGCGACGCGCTGCATCGAGCATCCCATTCAGCCGTGCTGGAAGAGGCGTCGCGACCAGCCGCCCACGTCGCGTGGCCCCTCCGACCCGCTGCGGCTTGCGGGCGTGGACGGATTTGTGCGAAAGAGGCCATCCGGATGATCGACTGGAGAAGAGGGATGAAGAGATGAGCGGGTCCCCGCGCTCCACTGCGGATGCCGACATGCGCACCGAATCGCAGCCGGCGCCCGTACCGGACGCGACACTGCGATCCGCTGCGCCCACGCACGCCTTCGCCGAGGTCTTTCGGCGCTCGCCATCGTTTCTCGCGGTCCTGCGCGGACCCACGCACGTGTTCGAGATGGTCAACGACGCGTACTACCAGCTCGTCGGACAACGTGCCCTCATCGGTCGCTCCGTGCTCGACGCGGTGCCCGAGATCGAGGGGCAGGGATTCATCGAGATGCTCGACGACGTGCTGCGAACCGGCCATGCCTGTGTACGTCAGGAGGCACCCGTCATGCTTGCGCGCACGTCCTCGGCGGAAGCCGAGGAACGGTTCGTCGACTTCGTGTTCAGCGCGCTCGCCGATGAGAACGGCACGCGGACGGGCGTCCTGGTTCATGGAACGGACGTCACGGTGCACGTGAGGTCGCGCAAGGAAGTCGACCGCCTTCTCCTCGCGAGTCGCGAAGCACGAGAAGCGCTCGAGCGTGCGAACGCGGAGCTGGAGGCGCAGCACGAGGAGTTGGAGGTCGCGAATCATCAGCTCCAGGAAAGTGCCGTCGAGATGGAAGCGCAGGCGGAAGAGCTCGAAGTCAGCATGCAGGACCTGTCCGAACGCATGGAACAGCTGGACGCGGCGGCACGGCGTGCGCGCTTTTCCGGCGACATCGGCGTAGCGATCACGGGCGGTGGCGAGCTCGCCAGCATGATGCAACGATGTTGCGAGGCGACCGTAACCCACCTCGATGCCGCATTCGCCCGCGTCTGGATCCTCGCGCCGTCGGAACAGGTGCTCGTCCTCACGGCGAGCGCGGGACAATACACGCATCTCGATGGTCCACACGGGCGAGTGCCGATCGGACAGTTCAAGATCGGGCAGATCGCCGCGGAGCGGCGTCCGCACCTCACGAACGCGGTCATCGGCGATCCGCGCGTGAGCGAGCAGGCCTGGGCCAGTCGTGAGGGCATGGTGGCGTTCGCCGGATACCCGCTGCTGGTCGGGGACCAGCTCGTCGGCGTGATGGCGCTCTTTGCGCGTCGCGAGTTCGCCGAAGAGGATTTCGCGGCGTTCGAGACGGCGAGCACCGCCATTTCCGTGGCGATCAGCAACGCACGCCTCCTGCAGTCGGAGCGTGCGGCCCGCGCAGTCGCCGAAGCGGCCAATCGCAGCAAGACCGACTTCCTGTCCATGATGAGCCACGAGTTGCGCACGCCGCTGAACGCCATCGGCGGCTACGCCGAGTTGCTCGCGCTCGGCGTCCGCGGCACGGTGACGCCCGAGCAGGTGGACTATCTCACTCGAATCCAGCGCGCCGGCCGCCATCTCCAGGGCATGATCAGCGACCTGCTAAACTTCACGCGCTTGGAAGCGGGTCACGTGCAGTTCGACCTTCGCGACATCGATCTGGAACAGGTGCTCATCGATGCGGAGATGCTGGTCGCGCCACAGATGGCCGAGCGTGGCCTCACCTTCAGACGAGAGGGAACGGAGCGCACGGGGCCCTGCGGGGCGCTCACCGTGCGCGCCGATGACGAGAAGCTCCGGCAGGTGCTGCTCAATCTGCTCACCAATGCAAGCAAGTTCACGCCGTCCGGCGGGACGATCACGATGATGTGCGACTCGGATGCCGAGCGCATGTACGTCCGGGTGGCCGACACCGGACGAGGGATACCGGAGGACCAGCTCGCACGCATCTTCGAACCGTTCGTCCAGATCGATCGGGCGAGCACGGCGTCGTCGCAACAGGGTATCGGGCTCGGCCTCGCGATCAGTCGCGACCTCGCCCGCGGGATGGGCGGCGAGCTGACCGCGACGAGCACCGTCGGTGTCGGAAGCACCTTCACCCTCACCGTGCCCGCCGCGTGATGCGCCTGCCCGGTTGAGCCGGCCGGTCGCATCCCGCACGACACGTCCGGTTTGCCCGCTGCGGGTTTGTCATTGCCAAGGTCGCCGGTCATATTCCCCGCCATGACCGACCACCAGTCCACCATCCTCGACGGGCGCGCCATGGACCGCACGCTGCGGCGGATGGCCGATGAGATCGTCGAGCTGAACGACGGCACCGACGACCTCATCATCGTCGGTATCCAGCGCCGCGGGGTCCAGCTCGCCGCGCGCATCGTCTCGTCGATCAACGAGCGCGAAGGGGTCGATGTGCCGAACGGCGCGCTCGACATTACGCTCTATCGCGACGACCTGCAGACGGTAGGGCCGCGTCCCGTCGTCGGGCCGACGAATCTGCCGTGGGCGATCGACGGAAAATGCGTCGTGATCGTGGATGATGTGCTGTACACCGGCCGCACGGTGCGCGCCGCGCTCGACGAGCTCGCCGACTTCGGGCGCGCTCGCCGCATCGCCCTCGCGGTGCTGATCGACCGCGGCGGTCGCGAGCTGCCGATTCAGCCCGACGTGGTGGGCAAGACGGTCAAACTCGCGAGTGGGGGTCGCGTCGACGTCATGGTCAAGGAGCTCGATGACCGCGACGCGGTGACGATGACGGGCGCCGAGGGGAAGTGACGGCCAGCGAATCGCTCGGCAAGGACCTGCTCGGCCTGGAACACCTGTCGAGCGATCAGATCCGCCTCATTCTCGATACGGCCGAACCGTTCAAGGAGATCAGTGAACGGGCGATCAAGAAGGTGCCCACGCTGCGCGGCTCCACGATCGTCAATCTGTTCTTCGAAGCGTCCACGCGGACCCGCATCTCGTTCGAGTTCGCCGAGAAGCGGCTGTCGGCCGATTCGGTGAACGTCGCCTCCACCGGCTCCAGCGTGAGCAAGGGCGAGACGCTCGTCGACACGGCGCGTAATCTGGAAGCCATGCGTATCGACATGGTCGTGATCCGCCACGGTGCGTCGGGCGCCGCGCAGTTTCTCGCCGAGCGGATCGAGTCCAACGTCATCAACGCGGGCGACGGCACGCACGAGCACCCGACACAGGGCCTGCTCGACATGCTGACCCTGCGCGACCGCTTCAAGCGGCTCGCTGGCCTCCGGGTCTGCATCTGCGGCGACGTGCTGCACTCGCGCGTGGCGCGCTCGAACATCTGGGGCTTGCAGAAGATGGGCGCGGAGGTGGCCGTGTGCGGGCCGCGATCGCTCCTGCCGAATGCCATCGCGGAGTTCGGCGTCACGGTGTTCGAACGCATCGAGGACGCGATCCAGTGGGCCGACGCGCTCAACATCCTCCGCCTGCAGCTCGAGCGCATGCAGGGGGGCTACATCCCCTCGCTGCGCGAATACAACCGCGTCTTCGGGGTCTCGCGCGAGCGGCTCGAGCGCGCGCCGAAAGACATCCTCATCCTGCATCCCGGACCGATGAACCGGGGTGTCGAGATCGACTCCGACGTGGCGGACGGACCGCACAGCGTGATTCTGAATCAGGTGACCAACGGCGTGGCCGTGCGCATGGCCGTGCTCTATCTGCTCGCAGGTGGACGCCCGGAGCTCGCTGAAGCCGCCAAGGGCGGAGGGGCTCGATGAGCACGCCGGCGCTCCTGCTGCGCGGCGGCCGGCTCGTCGATCCCTCGCAGGGGCTGAACGAGATCGGCGATCTGTTGATCGTGAACGGCCTCATCGAAGGCAGCGGCCACCTCGGCGAGATCCGTCGCGATGGCGCCCTCGAGACGATCGACTGTGCGGGGCAGGTGGTGTCGCCAGGCTTCGTCGATGTGCACTGCCACCTGCGAGAGCCGGGTCGCGAAGCGGTGGAGACGATCGTCACGGGCGCCCGCGCGGCGGCGGCTGGCGGTTTCACCGCCGTCTGCGCGATGCCCAACACGGATCCCGTGACCGATAACCAGGCGGCCGTCGGCTTCATCATCCGCCAGGCGCAGCGGGCAGGCGCGGCACGGGTGTATCCGATCGGCGCGATCTCCATCGGGCAGATGGGCCAGACGCTCGCCGAATTCGGGGAAATGGTCGGCGCGGGCGCGGTTGCGGTGAGCGACGACGGCAAGCCGGTCGTGAGCGCGCAACTCATGCGCACCGCGCTCGAATACGCGCGCACCTTCGGCATCCCCGTCGCCGATCACTGCGAGGAGCCCACACTCGCGGCCAACGGCGCCATGAACGAGGGCATCATCAGCGCACGGCTGGGCCTGCGAGGTATCCCGGCCGAAGCCGAAGAGATCATGGCAATCCGCGATATCCTGCTGGCACGACTCACCGGTGGACACATCCATCTCTGCCACATGAGCACGAAAGGCTCGGTGGAACTGATCCGGTGGGGCAAGGATCGGCACATCAACGTGACGGCGGAAGTGTGCCCGCATCATCTCTCGCTGACCGAGGAGGCGGTGGAGGGGTACGACACGAACGCCAAGATGAATCCGCCGCTGCGCACGGCGGCCGACGTCGCGGCGCTCCAGGAGGCGGTCAAGGATGGCACCATCGACGTCATCGCCACCGATCACGCGCCGCATCATTACGACGAGAAGGAGCGGGAGTTCGCCGATGCGCCCAACGGCATTGTCGGACTGGAGACGGCACTCGCCGTGAATCTCACCTGGCTCGTGCATCGCGGCGTGATCGACGTGCCGATGCTGGTGGAACGCATGGCCTGCGCTCCGGCGCGAATCTTCAAGCTTCCCGGCGGCACGCTGCGACGAGGTTCGGTGGCCGACGTGACCGTCTTCGATCCCGATGCACCGTGGACGGTCGATCCGGCCAGGTTCAGGTCCAAGGGCCGCAACACGCCGTATGCTGGTCACACGTTGCGCGGGCTGGTCGGCCTGACCGTGGTGGAAGGGCGGGTGATTCATCGCCGCGAGCAGTGATCGCTCCGAGTCGAACCGTTGCGAGCTCGCAGGACAATTCGTCCGCATTCGGTGAGTGGTTGATCCGCGGTGTTTTGCTTATGATCAGCGCACGGGTGTGCGGTGGCCCGAGGCGAGCACCTCACGAGGGAGAGCGGCGATGAGGGACGAGAACCCACGCGACGACGCGGGGAAGGGCGAATCGACGGGAGGCATCGAGTCGACGACCTCCACGGTCGGCGAGCTGATGGAGGAGCGTCGTCGCTACGACCTCTGGCTCGGGGCGCTCGAGGCGAAGCGTGCCGAAACGCCCAAGCACGTCTACTCCCGTGTCCACGCCGACTATACGTCGCGGCTCGAGTCGGTCATCGGTCGCCTGAGCGGCCAGATCGAAGGCCTCCGCTCCGAGCTCACCACGCTCACCACGCGCATCGCGTCGATCGAGGAGCAACAGCACCGCGCGCGCGACGAGCGTGCCGAGGCGGAACTGCGCGCGCATGTCGGCGAGACGACGGCGTCCGAGTGGGAGACGGCGGCGGCGAAGGCCGATGCCCTGATTGCCGATCTGGGTCGCCAGCACGTCGAGGCCGAAGACGCGCTCGCGCGCACGAGGGACTTTCTGGCCAACGCCGAACGTCCGGCCACCCCTGCCGTCGCCGCCGCTCCCATCGCGGCATCCCCGACGGCTGGTGGAGCGGACACCTCGGCCGAACCGCCGCTCGCGCCATCGCGTGGAACGACCAACGTGCCGGTCCAGCGCACGGCGCCTGGACAGGTGCCCGTCGCGGCCCGACTTCGTCCGCTCCCCGGTCGGGAGGACGCGCCGGGCGTCGTGAATCCGCCGGCGCCGCGCGCTGCCAATTTCGATGAGTTGGCGTTCCTGAACTCCGTCGTCGATGAGGATGCTCCGCCCGAGGCGCCGGCGTATCGACCCACGGCGGCCGCACACGTGGAGCCGGTGGCGCGCCCCGCGCCCCCACCGAGCCGCAATCCATTCGCCCAGCGCGCGCAAGACAAGATCATCAACAACGATGGCGCGGCCGGCCCCAAGATCGAGTCGAAGCGTGCGGCGGGCAAATCCGGGCTCGCCTCCAACGTCAGCGGCAATAATCCCATCGTCCTGCGCGACAAGTCCAACGAGGCGTCGAAGACCCTCAAGTGCGGCGAGTGCGGTGCCACCAACTATCCCACGGAATGGTACTGCGAACGCTGCGGGGCCGAACTCGCAACCATGTGACATGGTGATTCAACACCCACGAACGAACGACGCCGGTCAGCGATGCTGGCCGGCGTTGTGTTTCACTTCTCCCTCGACGACGCTACGCGGCGACAGCCTTGGCCATCCGGCTCTTGTGTCGTGCCGCGAGATTCTTGTGCACCAGTCCCTTGCGGGCGGCCCGATCGAGCAGGGTCACGGCGTCCAGCTTCTCTTCGGCGGTGGCCTCAGGCGCCTTCGCCTTCTTGAGCGCGGTGCGCAGCGCGGAACGCTGGGCGCGGTTGCGGACGGTGGCGGCGCGCGTCTTCCGCATGTTCTTTTTCGCGGATGCGATATTCGGCACTGAAATCTCCAAAAATTCGGTAGAGCTCGCGCGTGTCGCGAAGGGGTGAAGGTAGGCGGGCCCAAGGGCGAAGTCAAGCTGGGACAGCGCTTTACTCTCCTCCCGGCGAGGACTAGTTTACGCCCGTTGCGCCACCCTGGCTCGCGGGGTGGCCGCTGACCTCGCCCGCCTCCTGTTGCAGATCCTTCAAAGCATTCTCCTCGTCCTTCCCGTGCTGCTGTTTTCCGTGATCGCGCACGAGATCGCCCACGGATTGGCGGCACTCAGGCAGGGAGACCGAACGGCGCTCGAGGCGGGACGCTTGAGCTGGAACCCGGCCAGGCACATCGACCTCTACTTCACGATCCTCCTGCCGCTCATCATGCTGACGGGATCGCTCCTCGCCGGCGGGCGCGGCATCGTCCTCGGCGGCGCGAAGCCCGTGCCGGTGGATCCGCGCAACTACCGCCACCCGCGGCGCGGCGACATCATCGTGTCCCTGGCCGGCGTGGCAACGAATTTCGTGATCGCGCTGGCGTGCGCCGTCCTCATCGTCGCCACGGGACTGCTCGCGCGCTCGGTGCCGCTGCTGGACACGACGTTCGGGATCCTCCAGGCGATGCTCGTCATCGGCATTCAGGTGAATGCCGTGCTGATCGCCTTCAATCTGCTTCCGATCCCGCCGCTGGATGGCTCGCACGTGGCCAAGTACCTCATGCCGCGCGCATTGGCCGTTCGCTACGTGCAGTTCGGGCGCTACGGCATCCTCGTCCTCGTGCTGCTGCTGAGCTTCGGGGAAAAGCTGCTCTCGGCCTGGCTGCGACCTGCCATCCTGTTCTTCGAATGGACGGTCGGAATCGTGAGCGCGTTCATCCTGCCCGACACCATGCAGTGGCTGCGATGACGGGCAGCGCGCTCGCACATGTGCTCGTCGGCGACGCCAGCGCTCCAGCGTCCTTCGTGGTCGAGCTCAACGAATTCTCCGGCCCACTCGATCTCCTGCTCACGCTCATCCGGGAGGAGCAGGTCGACATCTACGACATCCCGATCGCTCGGGTGGCGGAGCAGTTCCTGGCGCGCATCCGCACGTTGCCGCTCAACGAAGCCGCGGAATATCTCGAGATGGCGGCGCGACTGCTTCGCATCAAGGCGCAGATGCTCCTGCCGCGAACCGAGGGAGAGGAAGGGTGGGACGATCCGCGCGCAGAGCTGGTGCGCCGACTCCTCGAATACCAGCAGATGCGCGAAGTCGTGGACGTGCTGGAACGCGCCGGCGAGGAGCGCCGCAACCGGTTCGCGCGCGCCTACATCCACCCGGTCTCCGCACCGCCCGACGCGCCGCTCGCCCTCTCGCTGAGCGAGCTCCTCGCCGCCGTCGACCGCATCCTGCGCGTGACGCGTGCACCGGCGATTCACGACGTCGTCCCGCGCTCCATCGACGTGCCCGGCGCGATCGACGTGATTCGCGCCCTGCTCGCACTCCGCGCGCACGCGCGGTGGACCGACCTCGTTCGCCACGGCGCTGAGCCGTGGGAAGTGCTCTCTACCCTGCTCGGCCTGCTCGAGATGGCGAAGCTCGGAGAGTGCCGCGTTCAGCAGCCCAGACCATTCGCCAATGTGGAGATCTCGCGTGACGCCGCTAGCGAAGCTGCTTGAGGCGGCGCTGTTCGCCAGCGCGCGCCCCATCGTCTCCGAAGAGCTGATCGCCCTCGATGCCGACGCGTCGAGAGCGGCGGTGGCCGCGGCGCTGGAGGAGATCCGGGAGCACTATGATGTCGACGGACACGGTGTCGAGCTCGTGGAGATCGGTGGTGGGTGGCAGATCCTGACCCGCGCCGAGTACACCGAAGCGATCGAGCGCGCGCAGCTCGCGTCGCGGCCGGCGCGGCTGAGCGCCGCAGCGCTCGAGACGCTGGCGCTCATCGCCTATCGCCAGCCGCTCGGCCGCGCCGAGATCGAGGAGATTCGTGGGGTATCGGTCGGGAGCGTGCTCAAGTCGCTGCACGAGCGTGGGTTGATCGACGTCGTGGGACGAGGGGAAGGCCTGGGCCGCCCGATGCACTACGGCACCACACCCATCTTCCTCGAGTATTTCGCCCTGCGTCACCTCGACGAACTGCCGCGCTCGGACGAGCTCGCGGTCGCGCTTCGGGCCGAACCCCGCGCGCTCTGATGTCGGAAACCATGCGGATCCAGCGGGCGCTCGCGCGCGCGGGCGTGCTCTCGCGTCGCAAAGCCGAAGAACTCGTGGCGAATGGCCGCGTGACCGTGAACGGCGCGCCGGCGCAGGTGGGACAGTCGGTGGATCCGGAGCGCGACATCATCATGGTGGACGGCACGCGCATCGGCGCGCCGGCGCCCACGGAGTGGTTCGTCCTCCACAAGCCCGCCGGAGTGATCACCTCGCGTCACGATCCCGAGGGGCGTCGCACGGTGTTCGACCTGGTGCCGGCGCGCCCGGGGCTCACGTACGTTGGCCGTCTCGACTTTCTCACGGAAGGTGTGCTGCTCCTCACCACCGATGGGGCCGCGGCGCACCGGCTCACGCATCCCAGTCGAGAAGTGGAGCGCACCTACGTGGCCTCCGTACTGGGTGACGGCGAGATGGGCATGGAGCAGGCGCGCTTCGGCGTCGAACTCGAGGATGGGCTCGTGCGTCCCAGGAAAATTCGCGGCGAGAAGATCGGGCGCGGCCGCTGGGAGCTGACGATCACCATCGCCGAGGGCCGGAATCGCGAAGTGCGCCGGCTGTGCGAGGCCGTCGGGTTGCAGGTCGATCGCCTGATTCGTATCAAGTTCGGGCCCGTGGAACTCGGCGACCTGCCGGCGGGAAAGGTTCGATCGCTCACGAAAGTCGAGCGAACGGCGCTGGAACGCATCTAGCGCAGGGACGTACAACTCACGCCCCGTCGTCCGCGGCACGCACGTCCGCAGAACACGCAGCAGTCACGTTGCACCACATCGATCCCGAGAGAAACCCGTGGCCACACAAGGTTCGTCGAGCGCGGACGCGCGACTGATTCAGGACGTGAGCAGCCAGGTGGCGCTGCGCGTCGTCGGTCAGACATACATGATCGACCGGCTGCTCATCAGCCTCCTCACCGGAGGTCACGTGCTGCTGGAGGGAGTGCCCGGGCTCGCGAAGACGCTCACGGTGCGCACGCTGGCCGAGACGATTTCCACGAGCTTCTCGCGCATCCAGTTCACGCCCGACCTGCTGCCGGCGGACGTCGTGGGGACGCAGATCTACGATCAGTCCACTGGGCAGTTCATGGTGAAGAAGGGCCCGATCTTCGCCAACATCATCCTCGCCGACGAAATCAACCGCGCGCCAGCCAAGGTGCAGGCCGCGTTGCTCGAGGCGATGCAGGAGAAGCAGGTCACCATCGGCGGCACGACGTACAAGCTGGAGGAGCCCTTCCTCGTGCTCGCGACGCAGAATCCGATCGAGCAGGAAGGCACCTATCCGCTGCCCGAAGCGCAGGTCGACCGGTTCATGCTCAAGCTGCGGGTCGGCTATCCGACGCGCGACGAGGAGCGCGAGATCATGCGGCGGATGGCCAGCGGGCATGCCATCGACATCAAGCACGTCGCCACGCCGGAGGCCATCATGGAGGCGCGCGCCCGCATTGCCGACCTCTACATGGACGACCGCATCGTCGACTACATCGTGGACATCGTGCACGCGACGCGCGAGCCGAAGGCGGCGGGTCTGGACGACCTCGCGCCGCTCATCGAGTTCGGCGCCAGCCCGCGCGCGACGATCGCCCTGGCGCAGGCGTCGCGCGCGCATGCCTTCCTGCGCGGGCGCGCGTTCGTCACGCCCGACGACATCAAGGCCATCGCGCCCGATGTGCTCCGGCATCGGGTGCTCACGACCTTCGAGGCGGAAGCGGAAGAGGTCACGAGCGACGAGATCGTGTCGCGAGTCCTGGCCAAAGTCGAGAGCCCGTGAGCGCCACCGTGCCCGCGAGCGCGGCACCCACCAAGAGCCCCGGCGTCCCGCCGGAGATCCTTCGGCAGGTGAAGCTGCTCGAGCTGCGCACGCGCGGTCTCGTCAACTCGCTGTTCACGGGCGAGTACCGTTCCGTGTTCAAGGGGCAGGGCATGGAGTTCTCCGAGGTGCGCGAATACCAGCCGGGCGACGAGGTGCGCTCGATCGACTGGAACGTCACGGCACGCATGCGGAAGCCGTACGTGAAGCGATACATCGAGGAGCGCGAGCTCACGGTAATGCTGGTGGTCGATCTCTCCGGATCGGAACGGTTCGGCACGCGCACGCGATTCAAGAGCGAGCTCGCGAGCGAACTGGCGGCCGTGCTCGCGATGTCGGCCATTCGCAACAACGATCGCGTCGGTGCGGTGCTGTTCACCGATCGCATCGAGCACGTGGTGCCACCTCGAAAGGGTCGGCGTCACGCGCTCCGGCTCATGCGCGATCTGCTTGCCTTCCAGCCCATCGGCACCGGCACCGACATCGCGTCGGCGATGGACTACGCGGGCAAGATGCTCTCGCACAAGGCCATCATCTTCCTCGTCTCGGACTTCCAGAGTGACGACTTGGAGCAGCCGCTCAAGCTGCTCGCGCAACGGCACGACGTCGTCGCCGTGACGGTCGACGACCCGAGCGAGCACGAGTTGCCCGACCTCGGTCTGGCGCGCTTCGTGGATCCGGAATCCGGGAAGACGCTCGACGTCGACACGAGTGATCCCGCCGTCCGCGCGCGGTTCGCCGAGGCCGTGGCGGAAGAGATCGGTGCACGCAAGCGACTGCTGCGACGCCTGGCGATCGACGAAATACCGCTGCACACCGACGGCGGTGTCGTCGATCCGCTGATCAGATTCTTCCGCACGCGCGAGACGCGCTCGCGGCGCCGTTAGCCATGACGCCGCGCCACTCACCTCGCGTCCGTCCGCTCGCCATCGCGACATGCGCCGCACTCGCAATGTCGGTGCCGACGGTGCGCGCGCAGGCACCCACGCGCATCCCGGTGCAAGCCGGCGCGACGATCGACCGCGACTCCGTGACCGTCGGCGACGTCGTGCGGCTCACGGTTCGGGTACGCGGGCCGCGCAACGCGACCATCAACTTCCCGGCGGGAGTGGATTCGCTCGGCCCCGTACAGTCGCTCGGTCCCCCCGACGTTCGCGACGGCGCGGATTCGGTCGAGGCGGCCGACCGCATCGCCGTCTACCGACTGGCGGCCTGGAATGTGGGCTCCCTGCGCATCGCGCTTGGCGACGTACTCGTTCAGACGGACGATGACGAACGCCGGGTCGCCCTGCCGCTCCCCACGCTGTTCGTCCGCAGTGTCCTGCCGGCCGACACGGCGCAGCGCGTGCCCAAACCGGCGCGCGACCTGCTGGAGCCGCGCGTGCCGATGCCATGGTGGTGGTGGGTCGCCGCCACCGGTGTTGCGCTCCTGCTCGGCCTCGGACTCTGGTGGTGGATGCGTCGCCGCCGCCGCGCGCGAGGCCCGACGGGTGACCCCTTCGCCGACTCCGAGCTGGAGTTCGAGCGCGTGGAGCGGTTGAAGCTCATCGAGGCCGGCGAGCCGGGCCGGCACGCGGCCCTCATGACGGATGTCGCCCGCCGATATCTGGCGCGGCGATTCGTGCACGCGTCCCTCGCGAATACCTCGGGCGAGCTCCTCGCTGCGCTGCGGGGCGTGCCGACGCTCGCGCACGAGCGCCTCGAACTGCTGCTTGCTCCCGTCGACCGGATCAAGTTCGCCGCCGCTCCGGTCGCCGGCACCGACGCCCGCACGCTCGGCGCCGAGGCGCGCGCCGTGGTGCGCGCAGAGCATGAGCAGGCGCAGAAAGTCGCCGCGGCCGTCGAGGCTACCACCGCTCGAGGTGCGGCGGCATGATCCAGATCGGCCCGCTCCAGATCGTCCAGCCATTCTGGCTGCTGCTATTGCTCCTGCTGCCCGCGTGGTGGCTGCTGGCGCGCCGTCGCCGGCCGGCGGCCATCGTCTTCTCGCGCGTCGCCGTGCTGGCGCGCGGGCCACGGGCTGGCCGTGGAATCTCCAAGACGCTCGCACTCCTCCGCAACCTCGTGCTCGTGTTCGGCATCGTGGCCCTGTCGCGTCCGCGCGCTGGTGCGCGAGCCGAGACATCGACGAGCGAGGGGATCAACATGGTGATCGCGTTCGACATCTCGAGCTCGATGCTCGCCATGGACTTCCAGCCGAAAAATCGACTCGAGGTCGCGCGCGCGAAGATCAAGGAGTTCGTGAGCACCCGCACCGCCGATCGCATCGGTATCGTCGCCTTCTCGGGGGAGGCACTCACCCAGGTGCCGCTCACCACCGACTATCCGGTCGTGCAGGCCGCACTCGACAACCTCCAACCGGGCCAGCTCGAGGACGGTACGGCGATCGGTACCGCAATCGCCACGGCCGCCAACCGACTCAAGGATGCGCCGGGCAAGTCCCGCGTGATGATCGTGCTCACGGACGGCGTGAACAATCGCGGTTCGATCGATCCCCGTACGGCGGCCCGTGCGGCGTCGCAGTTCGGGATCAAGATCTACGGCATCGGCGTCGGCACGGAAGGCATGGCGCCGGTGCCGGTGGGGCGCGGGCTGTTCGGACTGCGCTACGAGATGCAGAAGGTGGAAATCGATGATGCGCTGCTCACCGACATCTCCACCGCATCGGGCGGCCGATACTTCCGCGCCCGAGATCCGGCGGCGCTCACGGCGATCACGGAACAGATCAACGCGCTCGAGCGCTCGCCGGTGCGCAGTCGAACGTACGTCCGTTATTCGGAGCTGTTTCGCTGGCCCCTCGGTGCAATGCTCGTGCTGCTCGCCGCCGAGCTGGTCCTCATGTCGTGGCGAGGTCCACTCCCGTGACGCCCACCATGGATCTGCTCGAGCGACCGTACCTGCTCGCGTTGGCGGTCGTGCTGCCGCTGTTGTTCGTCTGGCTGCTGCGGCGGCATCGCCTGCAGCGGCAGCGGCGGCTCGCGCGTCTTGGCACTCTCGATGTCGTGCGCCGGCTGGTGCCCGCGGCGGCGTTCAGCGGCGGCCGGTGGCGCGCGACTCGCATCGCGCTTGCGGCGGCGTTTGCCGGCATCGCCATCGCCGGACCGCGATGGGGCTATGAGCGGACGACGGTGCGGAGCACGGGCGTGGATCTCGTCTTCGCCGTGGATGCCTCGCTCTCCATGATGGCCACCGATGAAAAGCCGTCGAGGCTGGAGCGGGTGAAGCAGGAGATCCGGCGGGTGAGAGCCCTCAGTCCCGGTGACCGGGTCGGTCTGCTCGCCTTCGCCGGCAAGAGCTACATCCTTTCGCCCATCACCGTGGACGGCGGCGCGCTCGATCTCTTCCTCGACAACCTCGACCCGAGCGTCGTCGGACAGGCCGGGAGCGCCATCGGCTTGACCATCATTCAAGGCACCAACCTGCTCTCGCTCACGAAGAGCGGCGCCGACCGAGCGCTCGTGGTGCTGAGCGATGGGGAAGGATTCGAGTTGCAGGACGACGTCATCGCGGCGGCGAAGCGCGCCGCGGAGAACAACGTGAGCCTCGTGACCGTCGGTTTCGGGACGCCGGCGGGCAGTACCATCCCGGTGCGCGAGAACGGCGTGCTCACGACCAAGAAGGATGAAACAGGCGAGGTGGTGATCACCCGCTACCACCCGGAATTGCTCGAGGCCGCGGCGACCGCCTCCAACGGCACGTTCATTCCCGCCGAGGCGACGGACAAGGCGGCGCGCATCAAGAGCGCGCTGTCGAAGCTGCGCACGCAGGCGCGCAGCACGCAGACGGGAGACAATCTCACCCCGCGGTATCAGTGGTTCCTCCTGCCGGCGATCCTCCTCCTCTGGCTGGACACGGTGCTTGGTGGACGGCACGGACGGCGTCGTCGTCGCGCGGCATCGGCGGAGACCGCCGTTGCGGCGGCGCTCTGCACCATCCTCCTTGGCGGGTGTGCGCCTGCTCGCGATTCGCTCGACGGTGTCGCGGCCTGCAAGGCGCAGGACTACCAGCGTGCCGCGGCGCTCTTCAAGCGGGTGACCGGCGACGACGCCTCACCTGGAGCGCTCTACAACTACGGCACTGCGTTGCTGGCACTCGATTCCACTGAATCGGCCGCCGAAGTGCTGGAGCGTGCGGCGGAAAAGGCCGACCCGGAAATCCAGTACCGCGCGCGATTCAATGCGGGTCTGGCGCATCTGCTGCGCGGACTTGCGCTCCCCGGCGACTCGGGATCCGCGGATCTCAAGCTGGCCGTGGCCACGTACAAGCGCGTGCTGCTGCAGCGTCCGGCGGATCTGGACGCGAAGTGGAACTACGAGCTCGCCCTGCGGGAAGAACAGAAGGGCGGCGGTGGCGGTGGCGGCGGTGGGCAGTCGGATTCGTCTCCCTCCCCATCGGAGCAGCAGCCGGCCCCGCAGCCCACGCTCGCGCAACGACAGGCCGAACAGCTGCTCGGCAGCGCGGAGCGCGAGGAGCGCGATGTGCAGGGGCGGAAGCAGAAGCAGAGTCCGCAGGAGAGGCCGCCGGGCGGCAAGGACTGGTGATGCTGCCGTGATCGGCCTGCTCCTCGCCGCGCAACTCGGCATCGTCGCGAGGGGCCCCGACACAGCCGTCGTCTGTCAGCCCTTCGAGCTCACCGTCGCGGTGCGAGCGGTCGGCGCGGCGACGGCGCGCGTGGACCTGGCGCCCAGCGCCGACGTGCAAGTGCTGAGTGTCGCCCTCACCTCGCGCGCGGAGCGCCAGCCGTCCGGCGCGGTCGTCACGCTCACCGAAGGCAGGTTTGTCGTCGCGACCGGCGCATCGGGCCGCGTCGTGCTGCCGCAGTTCATCGCCGAGGCTGGGCCCGCAGCGGCCCGCAGCGCGCCGCTCGTCGTGGACGTTCGCCCGCCCATGACGGCTCCCGCGCTCGTGCTCGTGCGAGCCACGCTCGACGCCGGAGACGGTCGTCGCGCCGACACGCTCTTCGTCGGTCAGCAGGTCGACTACGTGGTGGATGTGCAGATCAACGATGCGGCCCGCCAGCGGTTACGACACAACCCGACCTTCTTCCCGCCCGACATGCCGGCGACGCTCGCCTACGACCTCGCGCCACCGGCTCCCTTGGTACGCGATGCGCGCCGCTGCTTCGAGACACTGTCGTACCGCCGAGCGCTTTTTCCGCTTTTTCCCGGCGCGGCCGTCATTCCTCCGGCCACGCTCACCTACGCGCTTCCCCTCTCGACGTCATTCTTCGCACGCGAGGAAAACTTCGAGCTCCGCACGGACAGCGCGCGGTTCGTTGCGGTCGAGCCGCCACTCGCCGGCCGACCCGCCGGTTATGCCGGCGCCGTGGGACGTCTTGCCGCCGCCGCACGATTCGGCATGGCCTCGAGCCGGATGGGCGACCCGGTCACGTTCACCCTCCGACTTACCGGGCTGGGAAACGTCAAGCTCCTGCCGCGCCCTCCCGTCGCCGTGGAATGGGCCACCGTGGCGCTCGGCGGCGAGCGCGTCACCATCGATACCACCGCGCCGCGCGTGAGCGGGACCAAGGAATTCGACTGGCTCCTCACGCCACGTCGCGCCGGACGACTCCAGGCGCCGGTCATTCGCTATCCATTTTTCGATCCTGCGCTCGGCCGCTACGAGGTCGCACTCGCCGACGCGAGCACGATCGACGTGGCACCGGCCACACTCGCCACTGCCGACACGGCGGTGGGGGCTCGCTATTCGATACGCCGCGCGCTGCGCGACGAAGCACCGGCGCCGCTCTTGTCGCGCGCGTGGTTCTGGGCACTGCTGCTTGGCGCGCCGGTGCCGGCATCGCTTCGTCGCGTCGTCATGCGCCGGCGGCGCGCTGCATCGGGCCTCACGGCCTCGCGTCGTCTCCGCACCTATGCATCGGCGTCTCGTCCACCCTCGCCGCGCGAGTTGCGCCGCACCTACCTCGACGCACTGAGCGAGCGCGTGCCCGCAGCGGGACGTGACGCGACCGTCCGTGCACCGCTCGCACGTCTGCTGCGCCGCGCCGGCGTGACGGAGCGAACTGCGATCACGGCGTCCGATCTGCTGGACCGCCTCGATCAGGCGGCGTTCTCCGCCGCCGGCGTCCTGGACCCCGCGCTTGCGGCACAGGCACTCGCGAGCGTGCAGGCCGTGGACGCCGAAGCCGTGAGGCCATCCGCGTCCGCTCGACGCATCGTGCTTCCTGCCGTGGCGATCCTGCTCACGATGAGCGCCGTTGCCGCGATTGCGGCCGGCGTGCCTGCCGCTGTGCGGAGGGGTTTCGACGACGGGGTGCAGGCCTACGAGCGCGGGGAATACGCAGTGGCGTACCGCGCGTTCTCCCGGGCGGCCGCACGCGCACCGCGCGCTGCGGATGCATGGGCCAATGCGGGCACGGCGGCGTGGGCGCGCGGTGACACGGCGCATGCCGTGCGCGGATGGCAGCGGGCCCTGCGGCTCGACCCGTACGATGTCGAGTCACGCGAGCGCCTCGACTTGGTGCACGAGTCGCTCATTGGCACGCCGGCGTACGTGGCGCCGCTGTCGGGCACCGCCGGCGCGCTCGCCGGCCTGGCGCTCTGGTGTGGGGCATGGCTGGCGCTCGCGATCCAGGCTGCGCGGCGCACGCCGCACGTGCGTGCGGTTGCCGGTGGCACGCTCGTCATCGCGCTCGTCCTGCTCGTCGGTGCAGTGGAGCTCGAGGATCGCGCTGCCGTGCGTGGACTTGGCGTGGTCCGTCACGCGCGACCATTGCTGATCGCGCCGTCGGCCGATCGGCCAGCCACGTTCGATGCAGCGACCGGTGAGGTGGGGACGCTCGGCGCGCGAGAAGGGAGCTGGGTGTGGATCGTGCTCGACGGAACACGGGCTGGGTGGGTGCCCGCCGGCGCCGTGCTCTCACTGGATGGGAACGGCGTGGATTGACCGCTGCCTCGCCGCCCAGATAGCATTCGCCCGATGGCACGCATCGCCGTTCTCCCGCCCGCCGTGGCCGATCAGATCGCCGCTGGCGAGGTCGTCGAACGGCCGTCGTCCGCGCTCAAGGAACTGCTCGAGAACGCCCTCGACGCAGGCGCGAGCGCCGTCGACATCACGATCGAGCAGGGCGGGCGCGCGCTCATCCGCGTGAGCGACGATGGCGCGGGCATGGAGCGCGACGACGCGGTACTCGCGCTCGCACGCCACGCCACGTCGAAGATCCGCGTGGCGTCCGATCTCGTCGGCGTGTCCAGCTTCGGGTTTCGCGGGGAAGCGCTGCCGGCGATCTGCTCGGTCAGCCATCTCGCGATCGAAACGGCGCCAGGCGACGGCGCTGGCACCGCCATCATCGCGTCGGCGGGCACGGTCAACGAGGTGCGCGACGTCGCACGCCGTCGCGGCACCACGATCACCGTGTCGCAGCTGTTCTACAATGCGCCCGCGCGCCGGAAATTTCTCAAGGGCGCACGCTCGGAATGGCGCAGCATCATGGACGCGGTCACGTCCATCGCCCTGACCCGTCGCGACCTGCGCATCTCCCTGCAGCACGACGGAAAAGTCGTCCTGACCCTCCCGCGCGCGGCGTCACTTCGCGACCGGGTCACCGCGCTCTGGGGCGTGAGCGCCGCCGATCGGTTCGTCGACGTGGAAGATGTGCGAGGCGCCATCCAGGTGAGCGGGCTCGCCGAACGACCCTCCGATGTCGGCACCGCCAGCCGCCGCACCTTTCTCATGGTGAATGGCCGGCCCATCCGCGACAACGGCCTGCTGCGCGCGGCCGACACGGCGTACCGTTCCACATTGTCGGCGGGATTGCGACCATCGCTCCTGCTCGAGATCGTCGTGCCGGCCGACAGCGTGGACGTCAACGTCCATCCGTCAAAAGCGGAGGTGCGCTTTCGCGATCGCTGGGTAGTGGAGCGCGCCGTGGAAGACGCGGTGCGCCGCGCACTCGGCGGCTTCGACGCGGGTAACGCCGTCGGTGTCCGGCGCTGGTCGGCCGGCGCGCCGTCATGGAGCGCGAGCCCGCCCTCAGGCGACGTCGAGCTGCTCCGTGCCGCGCAGCCGGCGACCGATGGATTGTTCGGCGGGCCGGAATTCGCGGACACGAGTCGCCACGGTGCATTAGCCGTCCCCGCTGCCGGGCCGGATCTCCCCCCCGCGCCGCGAGCCGGCGATCCCGCAGCAAGTGCGTGGGCGCCGCCCCTGCTGCAACTGCGACGCAGCTTCCTGCTGTTCGAGCATGAAGACGGCGTCGTCCTCATCGACCAGCACTCCGCGCACGAGCGCGTACTCTACGAGCGGTTCATGGGGATGCTGGAGCGTGGAGAAGCGCCATCGCAGCACCTGCTCTTCCCGCTCACGCTCCACCTCACTCCGGCCGAGGGTGAGGCATTCGAGTCGCACCGTGCGATGCTGGCGCAGCTCGGATTCGACGTCGAGGGATTCGGTGGCCACACCTTGCTCGTGCACAGTGTGCCGATGCCGCATCCTCGCTTCGACGCCGAGCGATGCCTGCGAGACACGCTTGCGGCTCTGGCGGGGGATCGCGAGCCGAGCACGCATGCGCGGCACGAGCATCTCGCGGCGACCGTGGCGTGCAAGGCGGCAATCAAGGCCGGCGATGAGCTCTCCGCCGGCGAGATGCGTGCGCTGTACGTCGCCCTTGAGCGCACGCAGTTGCCTGCGCACGACGTGCACGGGCGATCGACCATCGTGCAACTGTCCTGGCCCGAGCTCGAGCGCCGCTTCGGCCGGCAATGATCGACTCGAGGCCCATCGTCCGAGTGATTTGCGGACCGACCGGCGCGGGCAAGACCGGGCTCGCGACGCACTGCGCGCAGTTCGCCGACATCGCGATCGTGAGCGCGGATTCCCGGCAAGTGTATCGCGGCTTCGACGTGGGGACCGCGAAGCCCACTGTGCGCGATCGGCTCGCGGCGCCATATCACGGCCTCGACGTGCTGGAGCCGACCGAGCGAGCGTCAGCGGCGTGGTGGGCGCGCTGCGCCGGGCAATGGATTGAGGACTCGTCAGCATCCGCACGTACGCCTCTGGTCGTTGGCGGGACGGGCCTGTACCTGCGCGCACTGTTCGATGGACTGTTTCATGAGCCGCCGATGGATGCGACGCGGCGCTCCGCCCTGGCAGTGGTGCTCGCCCCACTATCCGTGGAGGCCTTGCGCCGATGGGTCAGTCAGCTCGATCCGCCCCGAGCCCATCTCGGGCGCACCCAGCTCCTCCGTGCGATCGAGCTCGCCGTCCTCACCGGGCACCGCCTGAGCGATCTGCACCGGGACCGCCCGACGATGCCGCGATGGCGCGCGCGCTATCTGGTCGTGGATCCTGGTGCGGCGCTCGCGGGGCAGATCTCCGATCGCACGCGAGGCATGTTCGCGATGGGCTGGGGCGAGGAGGTGCGCGGCCTCATGCGCACCGTCCCGGCGGACGCCCCGGCGTGGAACGCATCAGGTTATCGTACGCTTCATGACATGGTGTCGGGCCTCATCACGCACGAGGTGGCGATGGACAGAGTCGTGATCGAGACGCGGCAATACGCCAAGCGCCAGCGCACCTGGTTCCGTCACCAGCTCGCGCCCGAGCAGGTGACCCATATCGATCCCGCCGCGGGCGATGCCCCCGAGCGGCTGCGTGCGTGGTGGAGCGGCGGCGACGCATGAAGATCGGCATCACCTGCTACCCGACGTACGGCGGGTCCGGCGCCGTGGCGACCGAACTCGGAATTGCCCTCGCGCAGCGAGGTCACGAGATCCACTTCATCACGTATCAGCAGCCGTTCCGGCTGCCGTCGTTCCTGCCGCGCATCTTCTTCCATGAAGTCGATGTTGGGCGGTATCCGCTGTTCGAGTACCCACCATACGATCTCGCGCTGGCCGTACGCATGCACGAGGTCGTGCTGAAGCACGGGCTGGACCTGCTGCACGTGCACTACGCCATCCCGCATGCGACGAGCGCCTGGATCGCCCGCGAGATGCTCATCCCGACGCGTCCCGACATCAAGGTGCTGACGACGCTGCACGGCACGGACATCACGATCGTGGGGCAGGATCCTTCCTTCTTTCCGATCACGAAATTCTCGATCGAGAAATCCGACGGCCTCACCGCCGTCTCGCAGTACCTGCGCACGGAAACACTGTCGGCGTTCGGTTGCACCGGCTGCCGCATCGAGGTGATTCCCAACTTCGTCGATCCGGCCGTGTACCATCGCGCGCGCTACGCACCCCAGCTCGACGATCAGGCGCGGGGGCGGAAGGTGCTGATGCACGTGTCCAACTTCCGTCCCGTGAAGCGGGTGCGGGACGTCGTGCGCATCTACGCGCGCGTCGCGCGCGAGATCCCCAGTGTGCTCGTCATGGTCGGCGACGGGCCGGATCGTGTGGAGGCGGAGGAGGAAGCCCGAACGCTCGACGTCGAGTCGGACGTGTACTTCCTCGGCAAGCTCGAGTCCGTCGCGCCGCTGCTCGCCAGCGCCGACCTGTTCCTCCTCCCCACGCTGAACGAGTCGTTCGGTCTGAGCGCGCTCGAGGCGCTCGCCACTGGGGTGCCCGTGATCGGCACGCGAGCCGGCGGACTGCCGGAAGTCGTGCGCAATGGCGAGACCGGCGCGCTGTGCGAACTGGGCGACGTGGACGGGATGGCCGCGGCAGCCATCCATCTGCTTGGCGACGCCGCCCGGTGGAGCGCCGCGAGTACGCTGGCGGCATCGGACGCGCGTGCCCGGTTCGGCATGGACGCCGTGGTGGAGCAGTACGAGCGGTTCTACGTGCGGGCCCTCCAGAACGAACTCGCGTAGCGGCGCGCGCTATCTTTCCCCCTCTGGCCGCACCTCCTCCTCCACGCCGAGCACCGTCCGCCGCATGTCGCTGCTGCACGCGATCATCCTTGGCATCGTCGAAGGGATCACCGAATTTCTTCCCGTCTCCTCGACCGCGCATCTCATCCTCGCGAGCAAGCTCCTCGCACTGGATTCCGAGTTCGTGAAGAGCTTCGAGATCATCATCCAGTTCGGCGCGATCCTGTCGGTGGTGGTGCTGTACTGGAATCGGTTCTGGAACTGGGACGTGCTCAAGAAGCTCGTCGTGGCCGTGATTCCGACTGGCGTCATCGGCCTCACGGTCTACAAGGCCGTCAAGTCCTACCTGCTGGGCAACGTCACCGTCGTCCTGCTGGCGCTCCTCATCGGAGGCGTCGCCCTGATCCTGTTCGAGCGCTTCAGGACGAGTGTCGACACGGAGGTGGACTTCACCGAGATCACCTACCGGCGCGCGTTCCTGATCGGGCTGTTCCAGGCCATCGCCGTGATCCCCGGCGTGTCCCGCTCCGCAGCGACGATCGTCGGCGGCTCGCTGATTGGCGTGTCCAAGCGCACCATCGTCGAGTTCTCCTTCATGCTGGCCGTGCCGACGATGCTCGCCGCCACCGGCCTCGAGCTCGTGAAGGGCCGGGACGCGCTCGCCGGCAACTACGGCATTCTGGCCGTGGGGTTCGTCGTCAGCTTCATCACGGCGATCGTCGCCATCAAGTCGTTCCTCGGCTACATCAAGAAGCGGAGCTTCGCGGCGTTCGGATGGTATCGCATCGCGCTCGCGGTGGCCTACTACCTTGTCATCGTCCGCTGACGGCGCGTGGGCGAGCGTCCCTCGCCCGGCCGCTTCGTATGATGGCCTGAGCTCGTCCGCGCGCGCGGCGCGGCTCGCCGTCCCGTCGCTGCTCGTGTACGACCAGCTCGGCTCCACCTTCGACGTCGCGCATCGCGTCGCGCCCGACGCGCCGTCCGGGACCCTCATCCTTGCGGACGAGCAGACGGCGGGGCGGGGACGACATGGACGGCGCTGGTCGTCTGCGGCCGGTACGGGCATCTGGCTCACGCTCATCGAGCGGCCGCGCCCCGCCCGGGCGCGCGACGGGGGGTGGCTGCGGGGGGGGCGGCACCCCCCGGCGGCGCGGGGCCCGCTGGCGGGTGCG
>JAJAYP010000034.1 GCA_026786185.1 Gemmatimonadaceae bacterium | reverse complement strand
GTGAACCGTGAACCGTGAACCGTGAACCGTGAACGCGACGGCTACTGGATGCGGTGAATTGGTGGAGGGCGGCGGGAACGCCGTGCCTAATCCTCCGTCATGCAGAATCATCGCCGGCTGGAGGTGTATGTTCGAGCGCGTGAGCTGGCCTCGCAGGTCTATGCGGTCGCATCGACGCTCTCGGGATCCGAACGGTATGAACTCGCGCGACAGCTGCGGCGTGCGGCCGTCTCCGTAGGCTCGAACATCGCGGAAGGGTGCGGTCGCTCCACGAGGCGAGATTTCTGTTCGTTCCTGGACAACGCGCTCGGATCCGCGACGGAGCTGGAATTTCAGCTTGACCTGTGCGAGCGCGCCTCACTGGCGCCGATACCCGACGTGCGCGAGGCTCTCGAAACAACGAAGCGCGTCCAGCAAATGCTCACGCGTCTCATCGTCAGCATACGCTCCGCAGATCACTGACCCGGTGCGCTAGCGGTGCACGGTGCACGGTGCACGGTGCACGGTGCACGGTGCACCGTTCCGGCTCACGGTTCACCGTTCCGGTTCACGGTTCACGGTTCACGGTTCACGGTCCCGTGAATCGTCCGCTAAAAGATGCTGAGATTGATGTACTTCCGCGGGTTCTTCTTCAGGTCCGCCAGCACCGAATCCGCCTGCGTCACGAGGCCGCGGAGATCGCGGTAGAGCAGGGTGTCCTTGAGCAGCTTGCCCGCATTGCCCTCGCCCCGCTCGATGCCGGCGAGCACGCTATCGGCGCGTTTGCTCGTCTGGTCGAGGTTCGCGGCGATGCGCGTCAGGCTGGCGCTCGACGTCTGGAAATTCCTGAGCGTCGAATCGATCTTCACCGAGTCCACCGCGCCCGCGGCGCGACGGAACGACGCCATGGTCGCCGTAAGATTGCGGTTCTGCTCCGCGGCGATCGCGTTGAGCTGGACGGACAGCTGCGCCGCGTTCGCCGACAGCGTGGCCGTGCTCGCGAGTGAGCGACGCATGTCGCGAATGCCGCCGCTCGCGATCAGCTCGGCGTTGAGCGTCCGCACCATCTGGTTCACCGTGCCGGCGATGGAGTCGACCTTGTTCTGGATCGCCTGAATGTCCGTCTCGCCCTTTCCCACCGGCACCGTGTCGTTCGGGACGAAATAAATTCGGCTGGGACCTGTTGGCGTGAGTGCGATGGCCGCATCGCCGAAGATGCCGATGGGCTTCACGCTCGCCACCGAATTCTTCGGCACCTTGATGTCGTTGTTCACGCGGAGAAAGACATCGAGGTATCCGTCGTCACGCAGCTTCACGTCCGCGACCGCGCCGACGTTCACCCCCGCGAGGAGCAGCGGCTGCCCGGGCTTGAGGTTCTGTCCCCAGGCGAACTTGGTGTAGAGCGAATAGCCGGACGACAGTCCGCCGCGCACGAGCCAGAGGGTGCCGAGCAGCAGGATCGCCACCGCCGTGCTGAGAAAGACTCCCACGAGGACTTCGTCGCGCCGTTTCATGTCTGTAGGTAAGGGGCCAGGATCGCCGCCGTCAACGTATCGAGCACCAGGATGGTCACCGAGGTGATGACGACGGCCTTCGCCGTCGACCGACCGACTCCCTCCGCACCGGCTTCCGTCACGAATCCCTCGTACGAGCAGACCAAGGCGATCGCCGCGCCGAACAGGGTGGCCTTCACGAGCGAGTAAACCACCTGGAAGGGACCGAAGCCGAGCCGGACGCCATCGATGAAGTCGTTCTTCGTCACCTCGGTGACGTACACCGACACCAGGTATCCGCTGAACAAGCCCGTGGCGTCGGCAAGGACCACGAGCGCCGGCAGCATGATGAGGCAGGCGAGCAACCGCGGCACGATGAGGAACGCCACCGGGTCATACGAGAGCGTCTCGAGCGCGTCGATCTGTTCCGTCACGCGCATCGTGCCGATTTCCGCCGTCATGCGTGCGCCCACGCGACCGGTGAGCACGAGTCCGGTGAGCAACGGTCCCAGCTCGAGCACCTGCATGAGTCGCACGGACAATCCGATGATGGAGAGCTGGACGCCCGGAAAGAGCTGGTACCGCACCTGGATGGCGATGACGCCGCCGATGAAGGCGGCGACGATGACGGTGAGCGGGATCGAGCCGACGCCGATGCCGCGCATCTGCCGGATCGTCTCGGGAACGAACGTCGCTGGATCGCCGAGGGCACGCGCGATGTCGCGCAGGAAATAGCCGCGCGCCCCGATCTGCGCGAAGAACGCGATGAACGCGCGCGCGACTCGACGGAAGAAGCGGATCCCGCCGCGCTGCACGATGGGAAAGGTCTCGGTGCCGCGGGGCTCGCGCAGCCGGCCCGGCAGCGTCACGTCCGCACGCGGGTGAGCAGCACCATGCCCATCAAGGCGAACAGCGCATTGGGCAGCCACGGCGCCACGTCGGGCCAGATGAGGTTCTTGCCACCGAGCGGCTTCGTGAGCTGGATGAGCATGAGGAAGGTGACGGTGATGGCGAGACTGAGCCCGATGCCGTACGCCGTGCCGCCTCGCTGCGTGCTGGTGGCGAGCGGCGCGCCGAACAGCACGATCACCAGGCAGGTGAGGGGGATCGCGATCTTCAGCCCTCGCTCCACGCGAAGCAGGTTGGCGTCACCGCCGGATCGCTCCAGCGCGCGAATGAAGCGCGAGAGCTCGGAATACCGCATCTCCTGCGGGTCGCGCGGTTTCGCCATCAGGTCCACCGGCCGCTCCCGCATGTTCCGGTCGCGCAACTCGCGGAAGCTGAGCACCATGCTCGGCGCGCTGTCACGGATGACGTGCATGTCCCCCGGTCCCAGCGTCCCCCCGCCGGGGGCCGCCCGGAACATAGCCCTCGCCGCCGCCCTCAGAACCGGGGGGGAATGCCTGCCGGGGGCCGTTACTTAGATCTGCAGG
>JAJAYP010000033.1 GCA_026786185.1 Gemmatimonadaceae bacterium | reverse complement strand
GGTTACGGTCACGCAGAAGTCCGGGATATGGGGTCGACTGAAATATGCGATGCGGAAACCCTTTGCGTCCGACGCCGGGTCCAACCGGGCGTCGGAAGGATCCCCACCCCATCGGAGTGACAGATGCGCATGCGGCCGAACAGCGTTGTCCTGGCGGCGACCACCGTCGTCGGTATCACACTCTGCGTCGGGCCGCTCGGCGCGCAGACGGCGGACTCCACGCGACGATGGTCGCTGTTCGGCGGGACCATCGTGGCGCAGGGCACCGCCTTGCACCGCCCGCCGGGGAATCTCGAGGTCGGCGGGAGCGCCGATTTTCGCGTGGCCAGCTTCCCGCTTCCGCTGCGTGCGAGCCTCGCGTTCAGCAGCGTTGAACAGGACTTGTCCGGCTCAGGTCTCAAGTACGGCACCTTCTCGATCGACGCGATCGGGCGTCCGGTGCCGCGCATCCTGGGAACGCAGTTGTACTTCCTCGGCGGATTCGGTCTGGCGACGCGGGCAGAATACACCGCCTTGTATGCCCGCTACACGGGGATCGATCCGCTCACGACAGAATACTATACCTCCCGCGCGCCTCGACAGAACTGGGCGTTTCTCGAAACCGGTGTCGGGCTCGAGATCGGGCGCGCGTTCGTGCAGATGAAGCTCCAGATGCCGGTGGCGTCGGCGGGCATTCGTCGCGCCCCCATCAGCGTCGGGTTCCGCTTCTAACGACGTGATCGCCCAGCGGGTTTCTCGCCAGCGTCGTCGTCCGGCGCGGCGACCGCGTCGGGAATCTTCACGTTCTGGTCCGCGTCGACACGATCGTCGAGGCGGTGGTGCAGATACTCCTCGACGAATCGGCGGTAGCGCTGCCGCGAGGAGCGGGGAGGACGGGTGCTCATGCCGGGCGACGCAAAAAGGCGCTGAGGGGAGGCGGGGCCATGTGAATATGGCTCGCGTCATTGGATCGGCGAGATGGCGTTTCGCCATGCTTGAATCCGGTGCGCATGGGGGGTAGCTTGCTCGTCTGCCCGTGCACGCTCGGCCTGTCAGCCGATCGTGCGTTGGCTTTCAGGCCGTAGCGCAGCCCGGTAGCGCACTTCCTTGGGGTGGAAGGGGTCGCGGGTTCAAATCCCGCCGGCCTGATTGAAGAAAAGAGTATGGAGAAGCCGGTCGAAGGGAGTTCCTTCGGCCGGCTTTTTCGTCGAGCGGAATGGGGTTCCGGGGGTCGCGGGTCACCCCGCCGTTTCGTCAGCGGGCCGGCGCCGGTGCCAGCAACTCATCCAACAGCCCGTGCACCGCATCCAGGTGCCCTCCATCCCGCCGCGCCGGCGCCGGCTCAGATGTGGCCACCACCACCATCGATGCGGACGGAACGACGAAGATGAATTGCCCGCCGTAGCCCCAGGCGAAGTACACGCGGTGCCCATGTGCCTCGCGCATCCACCAGCCGTAGCCGTAGGCGTTGCCACTCCAGTTCGACGTGGTACGCGGCACCCAGGAACTGTCGATCCAGGCACGCGCGAGGACCTGCGTTCCGTCGGGCGCGCGACCGCCGTCCAGGTACATGCGGCCGAAGGCGAGCATCTCGCGCGGCGTCATCCGCATCTCGTTGCCACCGAAGTACACGCCCTGCGGATCGGTCGTCCATGGGCGCAGGCGGATGCCGAGCGGCGCGAGCGAACGGCGCGCAAAGGCGAAGGTGCTCTGCCTGGTCGCCCGCGTCAGCACGGCTGAGAGGAGATGCGTGCTACCGGTGCTGTAGATCATCGGCGCCCCTTCGCCGCGCGTAGCCACCACGGGGCGGGTCAGGGCGTGCCTGACCCAGTTGCGGCTGGCGACGAACTCGCCATACATGTCGAAACTCGTGGAGCGCAGCCCCGCGCGCATCGTCAACAGGTCCTCCAGCACGATGGCGCGACGCGCCGTGTCGAGCCCACGCGTCTCCGCGGGGAGCAACTCCGACAGCGGCTGCCGAACGTCGCGCAGATGCCCGCGCGCCAGCGCGATGCCGACCAGCGCCGAGATCACGGTCTTCGACGCGCTCTTGACGTTCGCGGGCTGCTCGGCGCGTGCACCGGAGTAATAGCGTTCGCGGCGAAGCGAGTCGCCCTGCAAGACGAGCAGGCTGCGCAGCGGACGCAGGTCGCCCGCTCGCGCGTAGACCGCGTCGAGCCGCGCGTCGTCGAGAATGACCGCGCGCGCCGCCGCGCGCGAACCGTCGATGGTCGCCCCGCGTTCGGCAGCGGGCGTCTCGCGGCAGCCGCCGGCCGCGACGACCAGAACGCTAGCAAATAGAATGTGGTTGATCACGTCTCGCGGATACCCCATATGCGCGACCGGACGCCAGGTGCTCGGATCAGCACGCGCCCAACGCGCCCCTCGTCGCTCAGCCTCATCGGTTGCCGACAGCCCTCGGCACCCATACTTCGTCGGACACGAACGTTCACGAATGTACCCGCGTTCCTCCTCAGGGGCGTATGCTTCCGTGCATCCGTCGGAGCAGGGTGAAGCCTGCTCGCGGTGCCAACGGACGCTTCGATACGTGACTGCCCAGATCACCGTGGAGTGGCGTCCAGGCCGATGCATTCATGGCGGACACTGCGTGCGTTGGACCGAGTCCATTACGGCAAACTCCGGCCGGTTGACGAAGTCACCGGCGAGCACTATTTCGCCTTCGAAGCGAATCAGCCGACACGACGAAATCTGGCCTGCTCACCAACCCGGGGCATCACAATGGCGTCGACCTCCACCGCCGCACCGATCATGACGTCGCAGCAGTTCCTCGAGCATTGGCAGGGACACCGCGCCCTGACGCGTCGCGTCATCGATGCATTCCCCGAGGACAAGCTGTTCACCCACTCCCTCGGCTCCATGCGCCCGTTCTCCGCGCTCGCGATGGAGCTCATCGGCATGGCGGTGCCGACGTTGAATGGGGTGATCACCGGCACGTGGGCCCAGTTCAGCGAGGCCAAGGCGACGACCAAGGCCGAGCTACTCCGGATGTGGGACGACGCGACCGCCGAGATCAACAGGCTCTGGCCAAATATTCCCGCGGCGCGCTTTCAGGAGGTGGACACCGCATTCGGGCAGTGGAAGATGGCGATCTATGACCTGCTGCTGTACGTCCGCGACAACGAGATTCATCATCGCGGTCAGGGCTACGTCTACCTCCGGTCGCTGGGCATCGAGCCGCCGCCCTTCTGGGAGCGGGAATGACCGGCACACCGCGACAGGCAACCGGAGAGTGATCAGCGAAAGGCTGAAATGATGATGGGCTGAACTGCGCCATCGCGGATACTCGCGGAGTGAACGACTCGCGGAACACGCCCGAATCTGGACGCGCCCTCCTGCATGGCGAACTGACCGAGCAGGTGATCGGGGCGTTCTTCGAGGTTCACAGGATCCTTCGGCCCGGCTTTCTCGAGTCCACCTACGCCGGGGCCATGGCGCTGGAACTATCGGATCGTGCGATCGCGTTCGAACGCGAAGCGACACTCCATGTGATCTACAAGAACCGCATCGCCGGCGTCTATCGGCCCGACTTCTTCGTGGATGGATGTCTTGTCGTTGAGCTCAAGGCCACGCGGGCGGTCGGTGATGCGGACAAACGTCAGATCGTTCACTACTTGCGTGCAACCAACACGCAGGTGGGACTTTTGCTGCATTTCGGACCGGAGGCCAACTTCTTCCGGATCATCAATAGCAGGCGGCGGGAGGATCGCCCAGGATCGCTCCGCGAATGATCCGCGCAGATCCGCGCTGAAGCAGTCGAACGTTTGCTCGTCACCTCACGCCTCCCTCGCTCGTCCTTCTCGCGTCCATGCTGACGCGCAAGCTGCTCGACCTCGTTTTTCCCGAGGGGCTCCTGCTCCTCGTGGCGGTGGCGCTGGTGCACTGGGGTGCGACGGCGCCATCGGCGGCGCCCGTCGTCCGGCTCTTTCCGCTCGTCGTCCTTGCCGCCGGTGCGCTCCTCGGGTGGCGGTTCCAGCGCGGACGGTTGCTGCTTGCCCTGCTCGGCCTCGCCCTCGCCGACCGCGCAATGCTCTGGCTCGCCCCGCTCGAATCCGGCGCGCCGCATGCCGGCCCGGTGGTCGTGCGCACGGTTGGCATCCTGCTCCCCGCGTCGCTCGCCGTGCTGGCATTCGTCGGCGAGCGCGGCGTGCTCTCGGCTGTCGGCCTGCGGCGGCTCGCCGTGCTCGGCGCGCAGGTAGCGTTGGTGCTCGTGCTCTGGCTGTTGTCGGCGGCGTACCCCCAGAGCACGGCGCACGCCTTCGATTTCTCGTTCCTTCCGCCGAGAGCCGTGACGTGGCTGCCGATCGGTCAGCCCGCCGCTCTCGTCGCGCTCGTGGCGATCGCCGCGCTCGTTGCGCGGACGCTCTGGCGGCCGGATGCGGAGAGCCGTGGCTTCCTGTGGGCGGCGATCGGGTGCGTGATCGCCGCGAGCGCCGGTCCGGCCGATGGACGAGCGACGCTGTACCTCGCGAGCGCGGGGCTCGTGCTCGTCGTCGCGACGGTGGAAAGCGCGT
>JAJAYP010000032.1 GCA_026786185.1 Gemmatimonadaceae bacterium | reverse complement strand
GTCGAGCGGGGGTAATGCGGTCATTCCTGGAGCTTGAATTGTGATCTGGCGCGCATGGGTCCGCTCGAACGATGCGCGGGCTATGGAGTAGGAACGAATGACGTGCTTGACCAGATACTCGTCAAGCTCTGGGACGGAAGAACGATGGCGCCGAAGGAGGCAGCCCATGGAAGCAGAGATCGGACCACGCACTTTTCGCGATGAGCGCGATGAGGAGTGGGAGGTGCGGGCAATCAAGCCCGCTCCCCGCGACCGTCGGGCGCCCGTGGTGCGCGCCGATCATGCCAACGGCTGGCTGCTGTTCACGCTCGGCCTCGAGCGCCGCCGGTTCGCGCCGTTGCCGCCCAACTGGAACGAGGTGGACGACGCCGAATTGAAGCGCTGGTGCGCGACCGCCGAGCGAGTGCAGTCGGTGCTCAATCCGCCCCCTGACTCGCCCACCGACTCGTAAAGCGAAAGTCGCTCGTCCCGGAATTGCCCCCGACTGCGAGAAGGACGGCGGACGAGATCTTGCTGGCCTCTGGCCCACGCTTGCATGCGAAGCGTCGAAGCGACGTGTGCTAGCGCGCCGCTTCCCCACCGGGGCTAGCGAATCAGGAGGGCGTATCGAGATGGCAAAGCATACGCAGGACAGTGCGGACGCGTTGGTGGTCGCCGACGCCGACGAGCTGATGCGTCCGACCACCCGACGCAACTTCGTTCGGGTGATGGGGGCGGGAGGGGCAGTGGTGCTGCTGCCGGGGGTGTTTTCCGCCTGTAGCACGACGCCAGGAATGGGCGCGACAGGCACGGGCGCGACGGCCATGGATGGCGGAGCGCTGACGTTCGACCTGCGTTCGGACATCGGCATTTTCCGCCTGGTGCACACGCTCGAGCAGCTCGAGGCGGCGTTTTACACCGCCGTGGTCGGCAGCGCGAGCTTCGGTACCTTCTTCAACGCCGGGGAGCGCGAGTTGTTCACCGATCTCCGGAACGTGGAGATCGTGCACCGAGAGTTCCTGCGCACGGCGCTCGGCAGCCAGGCGGTGCCGGACGTGACGGGGTCGATCAACACAACGACGCTGAATGCGATCCTGTCGAGCCGCGATGGCATCCTCGGCGCAGCGCGGTTGTTCGAACATCTTGGCGTCTCGGGACTGAACGGCGCCGGCAAGTACCTGCAGGACGCGCGCAACCTGCTGATCGCCGGAAAGTTCGTGTCGGTGGAGGCGCGGCATGCCGCAGCGTTGCGCGATCTCGCGCCGCCCTCGGGCCAGAGCGCGAACACCGCCTTCGCCGGCGATGACATCATCGACATGAACGGGATGGACGTGAAGCTCGAGGCCGGCGCGGCGCTCGATCGGGTTGCCGCCACGAACCTCGTGCGCAACGGCGCCGTGAGCTCGCGCAACATCTCGAACGCGCCCACCGCGACGCAGGGCAAGGCGTCAGCGAATTTCTTCCCCACCACCCCGTAAGGCGGAGACGACCAATGACTATCTCGCATCAGCCGATTCTCGACGGGGTCGATCCGGAGATCATGGATACGCTCGTCACCCGGCGCGACGCCATCAGGCGCGGCGCATCCGTCAGCTCCACGGTGGCCGCAGGACTCGCCATGGGCTCCGTGCCCGTGATGATGGCCGCGCTGTCGAAGGACGCGTACGCGCAAGCGCCATCGGCCATTCTCGACGTGCTGCAGTTCGCCTTCATTCTCGAGAGTCTCGAGAACGAGTTCTACAAGGCGGTGCTGGGTACGAGCACCAACTCGGCACAGAACGCGGCGTTCGCCGGCGTGCGCGCGCAGATTCCGGCGTCGGCGCAGCAGGTCTTCCGGCAGATCCAGAAGCACGAGCAGCAGCACACCGATTTCCTCCGCGGCACGGCCATTCCGCTGTTCGGCGGAACGGCGCCGTCGTGGACGGCGAACGATTTCGATTTCACCGGAGGCAGCGGGAGTGGCAACGGCCCGTTCCTTCAGGCCACCACGCAGCTCGACCACCTGCTGCTCGTGGCGCAGGCGGTGGAAGATACCGGCGTCCGGGCGTACAAGGGGCAGGCGGGTCGTCTGCTCGTCAACGGCGATGACCGGGCGGACGTCGCGCTCGAGAGCGCGCTGCGCATCCATTCGGTGGAAGCACGGCATGCTGCAAAGATCAGGCGCCTGCGCCGCTCGATGAACATGGACGACACGACGCTCCGCTTCAGCGGATACGTGATGGGCGGTGGCGTGGCTGCCGCAGGCGCAGGCAACATCGCGAATCCGCCGGCAGGCGCGGTCGCGGCGCTCGGCCTGATCTACGGTGGAGAGGACAACACGGTACACACCGTATTCAACGGCACGGCGGCGGTGAACCTCGATGCGGCGACGCTGTCCGGCCTGGATGTGATCGGTGACGCGAATGCACGTCGGCAGGCGGCGATGATGGCGTTCGACGAGCCGCTGAGCAAGGAACAGGTCGTCGCGATCGTGCGCGGCTTCATCCGGTCCGACTCGGGGCACGCGCTGCCGTAGCGGGTGCACTGCTGGCCAACGTCGTAGCGTGGCCGGTACTATTGTCGTGGGCATGTCGCAGGGGCGGCGTGCCCACGAATTTTATTCGGCACGACACCGAGGTCCGCCCATTCCGCACCGTGCATCACCCGCGCCCCGCGATCTGCTGCTGGCGCTCCTGCTCCTCGGAGCCGCCGGACTCCTGGCCGAGCTGATCCTGCTCGAGCACTACGACTCGCGCTGGCAATGGATCCCGCTCGTCCTGCTCGTGGTCACGCTGGGGTGTGGCCTGACGGTGTGGCGGCGCCCCACGCGGCGGACGCTGACGATCTTTCGCGGCATCATGATGACGTGCGTCGCGGCCGGCCTCGCGGGATTCGTCCTTCACTTCAAGGGCAATCTCGAGTTCGCGCTCGAGCGCGACCCGGAGCTCACGGGCGTCGCCCTCGTGTGGAAGGTGCTGCGGGGCGCAACGCCGGCCCTGGCGCCGGGCGCACTCGCGCAGCTCGGGCTGCTCGGACTAGTCTTCACTCATCGCCACCCCGCGCTCGATCGTGGCGATCACCTTGACCAGGAGCTCACATGACCCGACGCATCCAGCACACGCTCGCCGCCGCCCTGCTCATCGCCGCGATGGGCGCATGCGCCACCGACAAGAAGACGGACGGCACGGACTCCGTGAGCGCGGGCACCACCCCGCTCGCCACACCGACGCCGGCGGCACCCGTCACGGAATCGGCTCCCGCGGCCATGACGGCGTCCACGGGCGGCATGCTCGATCCGAACTCGGCATCCCGCGAACAGCTCATGGCGGTACCCGGCATGAACGCCGCCGCCGCGGACGCGCTCATCGCGGGCCGACCGTACGCGAACATGATGGCGGCCGACAAGGCGCTCGCGGCGCACACGGAAGCGGCCGCGCGCAAGCAGGTATACGCCATGGTGTGGAAGCCGATCGACATCAACACGGCCACGAAGGCCGAAATCATGATGATCCCCGGTGTCGGCGCGAAGATGCATCACGAGTTCGAGGAGTACCGCCCGTACAAGAACGTCGCGCAGTTCGACCGCGACATCGGCAAGTACGTCGACAAGGCCGAGCTGGCGCGGCTGCGGAGCTACGTCAGTATTCCCTGACCGTGGTGCGGGCGCGCGGCGAACGGTTCGCGCGCCCGGGTTTGGTGCTCAATGCAGGCCGACGGTGCCCTTCACGGAAGCGAAGAGCTGGGCCGAGTCGTAGCCCACGCCGTCCTTGAACACCGTCTCCACCTGCGTGATGTCCGCGATGCGCACAGAGGGGTCGCCGCGCACGATCATGAGATCGGCGCGCTTGCCCACGGCGATGGACCCGATGCGGGCAGCGCGTCCGAGATACTGCGCGCCGTTGAGGGTGCCCACCTTGATGGCCTCGAGCGGCGTGAGTCCCGCCTCGACGAGCAGCTCGAGCTCGCGATGGTTCGAGTAGCCGGCTACCACGCCGCCGTATCCGGTGGGATCGGTGCCTGCCAGCAGCAGCCCGCCGGCGCGAAAGAAGTCGAGCTCGAACTGCATCTCCTTGGGGAACAGGGCCGCCCATGGCGAACCGGCCTGCGCCGCGATGGCGGCGTGACGGCGAGTGTACTGGTCGCGCGCCTCGGGCAGCATGGCATCGATTGCACCGATCGGTGCGAGCGGGCGTCCCGGTGTGAAGGTCTCGAAGACGGTGAGCGTCGACGTCAGCGCCACCTTTCGCGCGACGAGCTCGCGAATCAGCGCCTGCACCGGCGCACCCGACACATCGAGCGCGGCGATGGACGCCGTGACACCGCCAGCCGGGCAGGCATCGGGCGCCTTGTCCTTCACGAAGTCGCTCGCCACCACCAGCCCGTGCTCGAGATTGTCGATCCCCATTGCGGCGGCCTCGCGGAAGGTGACCGAGCAGAGATGCCCCGTGACCTTGAGACCGCGACGATGCGCTTCCTTGAGGGCGCTGCGCAGCTCGGCGCGCCGGATCTGCATGTACGCCTTGAACGACGTCGCGCCGCGGTCGGCCCAGTGCGCCACCATCTCTCTCGCGTCGGCGGCGCCCGTGAGTGCGTGCACCTGATAGACGGGCAGGCCAGGTCCGTTGAGATACGGCGCCGTGACGTCGAGCGCCGGCCCCACCGCTCGCCCTTCGTCGATCGCGCGCTTCAACTCGAGGTCGGCGTATCCCGCCATGTTGCCGCCGGTGCGCGCGGTGGTGACGCCGCCGGCCAGATACAGCCGGGGAAAGCTGAAGCCCTGTTCGTTGTAGATGCTGCCTCGGCCGGACGGATAGAACATGTGCTCGTGCATCATCACGAGACCTGGCAGCACCGAGCGCCCCGTCAGGTCCAGCACCTGCGTGCCGGCGGGAATGACGACGCGCGCCGAGTCGCCGACCGCCCGAATGATCCCGCGCTCGATCAGCACCGTCTGGTTCGGCACGGATGGCGCACCGGTGCCATCGATCACGCGCACGTGGGTGAGTGCGATGACCGGCGCATCGGTGGTCACGAACTGCTTCGCCTCCGGCGAGCCACCCTGCGCCTGCGCCGATGCGCATGCCGCGAGGCTCATCAGTGCCGCCGGCAGGAGCGATCGGATCGACATCACGCTGTGCATGGTCACAGTGCCATCCAGTAGTTCATCTTCACGATGAAGATGTTGTCGGGCCGGAGGTCGGCCAGCCGCCGGCCATCGCGACGGAGATCGAAGTCGCCATACGCCGCTTCGTCGTTGCGGCTCTGCTGCCACGCCACGTACAGCGTGGATCCCTCGCGCCACTCCCAGCGCAGCACGCTGTTGCCGCGAAGCGAGCGCACGTTGAAGTCGAGACCGGGAATCGCGCCGGTGTACGGTGAGAAGTCGTAGCGCCGCGCCGCGACGAGCTGCCGTGCCTCGCCGTAGTCACCGGTCGAGATGAGCGGCTGTACGTACGTCTCCAGGGTCAGGCCGGGCGCGAAGGTGAAATCCAGCCGCGTCTCGATACCGAGCTCCGTCTGCGAGAGCGGCGCGAACAGGTACCGCCGTCCATAGGTCGGCAGGTACGACGGGTCACTCACCGTCGTCACGTACTGCGCAAACACGTACGCGCGCGTGAACGTTGGTTCCACCTTCAGCGTCCAGCGGCTCGAGAGCTTGAGTCCCAGCTCCGTGCCGGCCCGCCAGGTCCAGCCGCCCGCTTCGTCGCGCGAGCCGAACAGCTCCACGTCGGCGGTCACCGGCCGTCGGTCGTCGGTGTCGACGGAGACGTTGCCCGACCACACCGCCGGACGGATGGCGAGCGGGCCGCCGCGCGTCAACCGATCGTCGAACGAGCGGAATTGACGGCGCACGCCACCGTTCATGCGCCAGTAGCTGAGGGTATGTGCATTGAAGTGCACGTTCGCGATCGTGAGGATCGGTTCGCCGGCGAAATTGTGCTCCGAGCGCACGCTCGCGAACGTCGACGACTGCCGCAGCAGCGCGCCGGGCCGATTCTCGAGATAGCGGACGTTCACCTGTACGTCACGCCGGTCGGTGCGATTCGCGAAGCCGAGATCGTTCACCTCATAGCGGGGGCTGGTGATGGCGCCGCCGACCTCGCCCCGCCAGTGCTCGCCGCCCTGCTTCGTCACGGCCGCGCTCATGCCGTAGCCGAACAGCGAGGTGGCGGCGCTGTCCACCTCCAGGTGATTTGCGTCGGGGCGCTGGAAGTAGTGACGCGATGCCCGCTGCACGGCGACGATCGACGCGGGAGTTCCCCTGATGAGGCTGGACTCGACGTCACCGCGAATGGCCCACTCGCGATCGGTCGTCTCGTGCCGAAAATCCAGACCACCCGCCGTCGCGCTGGAGCGCAGCGCGGATCGTAGCACGTCGGTGTCGAGCGTCCGACTCACCCCGGTCACCATGCCACCGAACATGGAGCGGCCGCCGTTCGTCTCCCGCCGCCCGCGTCCGACCACGTACATCGTCCTCGGCTCCACGGTGACGTTGCGATTCACGCCGCTCGTGTCGAGATAGCGTGCGTCGGCGCGTCCGGTCAGCGCGGCGAGCGACCCGATGGACCAGCCACGCACCTTGCCGGTGAGCTTCGCCGCTCCAAGGATAGGCGCGGTCCCTGGACGATCCGCGCGATTCGTGGGAGTGCCAAGCGTGGGCTGACGTCCGATGCGGCGGGAGTAGAAGATGTCGCCACCGCTCAGGTTGCCGGTACCGAAGTCGAAGATCTCGCTGCCCTCCAGGAAGAGCGGACGCTTCTCCTCGAAGAACGTCTCGTACACGCCGAGATTCACCACGGCGGGATCGACTTCCACCTGGCCGAAGTCGGGGTTGACGCTCGCGTTGAGCGTCAGGTTCGTCGCGACGCGATAGCGCAGGTCGGCGCCGACGGATGACGAGTACTCGCTCCGCGTCCGGTACGGATTGAGTCCCGGATCCACGTACTCTGCCCGCGCGACGGTGTACGGGAGTATCTCGAGCCGGGCGCCGGGCACGAGTTGCCGCAGCCCCTCGAGATGTCCGTAGGCAGGCACGCCTCCGCGCTCGCTCTTCGGGATGAACGTGGAAACGGCATACTCACGGCTGCGACCGATGATGCGCTCGAACTGCACGCCCCATGTGAGCACGCTATCGGGCCGGAAGCGAAGCTGGTTGAACGGAATGCGATACTCCGCCGTCCAGCCGCCGGAATCGATCGACGTCGCGACGCGCCACACGGCATCCCACGAGTTGTCGTCCTGGTTGATCGTCTTCACTTCGTCGCGCTGCACGCCGGCGGGGTTGACGTCGAAGCCGAATGCGGTGCGGTGGTCGTGATAGCTGTCGAGCATGACGCCGAACCAGTCGGAATCACCGAGCCGCATGTCGCGGCGACCGAGCCGGGCCGTGATGGGTCCGCTGTCGTGCATGCGCGCACCGATGTACAGCGCCTCGTCGTCGTAGAGCACACGCACGTCCGTGCGCTGACTCGCCCGCTCACCCTCGCGCGGATCGATCTGCGTGAAGACGTCGGTCACGCGCGCGGCGGACCACGCGCCTTCGTCGAGCTTGCCGTCGAGCCGGATGGGGCTCGTGGTGCGCGTGGCGTGGCTCACGGGCGGCTGGCCGGCCGGGCTGATGGTCTGTCCGCCGAGTGCGAACGGGAAGGCGAGCGGTAAAACGAGAAATCGAATACACATTCCATCAAGATATCGCGCGGCGACCGGCTCAGCTTCGCCGCTCGCCGCTCACGCTTCCACGTGTCGCGCTACCGGTCCGCCGTACGCGCTGCGTCCTTCCACCACCAGAGCGCGGGCGCGGGACGCTGCCGAGGCCAGACCTCGTCCATCGTCGCCGCGTCGTACATGCGCCCGTTCTTCATCACGAACTTCACCGTGTTCGTGTTGCGGATGTCGTCCAGCGGGTTCGCATCGAGCACCTGCAGGTCGGCCAGCTTGCCGGGCTCGATCGACCCCACCTGCTTGCCCATGCCGATGGCGTCGGCGCCGAAGATGGTCGAGACACGCAACACGTCGTGCCGTGGCATGCCTCCCGACGCGATGCTCCAGATCTCCCAGTGCGCGCCGAGCCCCTGAAACTGGCCGTGACTACCCATGCCCACGCGACCGCCGGCGGCGACGATCTTCGCCGCCTGCGCCGCGAACAGCGGGAACGAATACGCCGACGGTGACCACCAGCCGGGGCGGCGCAGCGCCTTCTCCTCGAGCACCTGCCGCGGCATGAACCGGTTCACCTTGGCGTCGTCGATGACGTTCGTGTTCTCGTACCAGTAGTTCTCCGCCCATGGGCCGCCGTACTGCACCACGAGCGTTGGCGTCCAGGTCGTGCCGCTCTGCGCGAAGAGCTGAACGGCGTCCTTGTACTGCGGCGCGATCGGAAGCGTGTGCTCGATGCCGGAGTACCCGTCCATCGCTTCCGTGAGATTCTTCTTGAAGTCCAACCCGCCCTCGAGCGTGGGCACGAGCCCCTGTTCGCGCGCGGCCATGATTACCCACTGCCGCACCTTCCGGTCGCCAGCCATGTACTGCTTGATCGTCTGCGTCTGGTAGAACTCGGAGTAGCGGCGCAGCACGTCGCGCGCGTCCTCCAGGCTGCGAATGCTGTCGCGCGCGAAGACGCCCGGTCCCGTCGCCAACAGTCGCGGGCCGACGACATCCCCCGTCTCCACGAGATCGCCGTAGGTGAGCACGTCGGTCGTGGACGTCTGTGGATCGCGCGTGGTGGTGACGCCGTACGCGAGGTTCATCAGGTACTCCCACGGCTGCGAGCGGTGCACGCCGAAGGCGGGCCACATGTGCGCGTGCGCGTCCACGTAGCCAGGCAGGATCGTCTTGCCGGCGACGTCGATGACGCGCGCATCGCCGGGAATGGCGACACTCCCCGTGGCGCCGACGGCGGCGATGCGATTGTCGCGTACCACGATATCGCCGGATGGAATCACCTCGTCACCCTTCATCGAGATGATCCGTGCGCCGCGCAGCACCACCGTGCCGGACGGCTTGTCTTTCGGCACACGGATGCTGACGTCGAGGCGAACCGGCTCGTACGCCGCACGCGCTGCCTCGGCCGCCACTGGCGCGCGGGCCGAGGAGTCGGGCCCCGCGCGCGCGGCGCGCACGGAGTCGGCACGCGAGGTGGAGTCCCGCACGAGCGAGTCGGCGCGCTGGACATCGTAGGTGAAGAAGGAACGGCCGAGCGAGTAGATCACCTGCCGGCCATCGGCGCTCCAGCGCGCGAAGTCGCCACCGACGCGCGTGAGACGTCGCACCGGCACCGCGGACCGCGCCGGGTCGGCAAGCGAAATCTGCGGCGCGACGACGCCGATCATCGGCACCGACGCCACGACGTATACGTTCGAGCCAAGCTGCACGAGCGCGCGCTCACCGTCGGGCGACATGAGGATCTCGTCGGCGCCTGGCGCCGGGGCCCCGCCGAGCGGCGACGGCGCGCTGCCAATGCGCAGGTGGGCCTTGCGGTCGGTGCCGTCCCAGCGCATCGACACGAGTCCGTCCGGCGGCTCGTACAAGTACACGCGATTGCTGTCGGGCCCCGCGTGAGGTTGGCCGAAGCGCGTCAGCGGTGTGATCACCGTGGCCGCGCCGCCGTTCGCCGGCATCCATACGAGCTCCACGCCGGCCGCCTCCGCGTTCGATCCGCCCAGCTCGTCGCGATCGCGCCGCTGCTCGCGCGGTCCGCGGGCCACGACGATGCGTCCGCCACCGCGCGAATACACCAGCTTGTCGTAGAAGCCTGGTTGGGTGCTCAGCCGTTCTGGCGCTGCCGCACGCCGACCGTCCATCCGCACGCGATACACGTCGCCACCCGCCTGCTCGCTCCACGTCACGTACGCGAGCGACCGGCCGTCCGGTGACCACGAGGGGGAGAATTCTCCCACGTTCTGCGAAGTGGTGACGCGACGCGGCGTGCAGCGCGACGCAGGCGCAACGCTTGCGGACGATACGGCGCACGAGGCGAGATCGAGTGTCCACAGCTTGTCGAGCGCGCTGAAGGCGAGCTGCCGGCCGTCGGGAGACGAGGTCGCATTGCGGATCTGTCGTGCCACGAGCATCGAGTCGTCGTACGGAAAGTCGATCGCGATGGCGCCGCCGATCATCTGATCCACGTCGGCGGTGAAGGGGATCATCGTCTGCCGGCCGTCGGCCACGTCGATGCGCCAGATCTTCCCGTGATGCGCTACCACGATGGCGCGGCTGTCCGGCGTGAACGAGAAGGGCGGCAGCAGGTCGCGGCTGTAGCGTGATTCCTGATCGTCGCGCTGTACGCTGGGTGCCAGCCAGCGCTCGTCTCCCGTGGCCAGGTCGCGCAGACGAAGCGCCGTGAGCGAGTCGCGGCGCGTGGCGTACACGAGCCACTTGCCGTCAGGGCTGAGGGCCGGACGCATGCCCGAGCCAACCGCGTCCGTTCGGACGAAGGTCTTGCCCGTCTCGCGATCGTACACGCCGATCTGCCAGTCGAGCGAGGTCTGGTTGTACCCGCCGCCCGGGGCCGTGCGCACAGCGGAGTACACGTACCGCGGATTGCTGCCGAATGCCGCGCCCACGTAGATGCTCGGGGGTGTGGGTCCGCCGCCACCTTGCGGTGCGGGCACGGCGGCCGGCGCGGTGCCGGTGAGCTGCAGGCCCGTACCGCCGTCGCGGTGATACATGTAGAGGTTGTAGCCCGGCGTATTTCCGCTGCGCGACACGACGACGTAACGTCCGTCGGGCGTATACGTCGGTGAGATGAATGCGCGTCCCTGCTCGCGCGTGAGCGCGCGAGCACCGCTCCCGTCGGGTTTCACCGTCCACAGATTCTCGGCGCCCGTCCGGTCGCTCGTGAACACGATGGTGCGCCCGTCGGGCGACCAGTGCGGCTGTGCGTCGAACGCCTGCCCGCTCGTGATGCGCGTCGCCTTGCCGCCCTCGATGGGCAGCGTGTAGAGATCGCCGAGAAGGTCGAAGACGATCGCGCGGCCGGAGGGCGCAACATCCAGCGAGATCCAGGTGCCCTCGTCCGTGGTGAAGCGTAGCGGCTTCGTGGGCTTGAGCGGCAGCTCGGCCGCGCCGCTCGCGCCGGAGTCGCCTGGCGCGCGCTGCGCCTGCGACATGGATGGGACCAGTGCGGCGAACAGCATGGCCACGAGAACGGCACGGATCGACGGACGTCGCATCATCGCCTTCGAATGTGAAGAGGACACGGGTGCTGGAGAGGAGGAGTCAGGATTGTGCGCCCAGGGCATGGGCGAGGCAAGAGCACACCGGGGTGCCGGTACACTCGCTGGCCACGGGTCAGGTCCGCAGGTACTTTCGCGCCACCCCCACGACCCCCACCGCTTCGCGGCTTGCGGAGTGCCTCGTCCCTCGCGCCTCTTCTCGTACACCATGCGCTTGTTCCATCTCTCGCCGTCGAACCTGGCCGCATTCGGGCTCGTGCTCGCCGGCGCCATCGCCGGCGCCATCGCCCCGCTTCGCGCCGATGCGCAGTCGCCGCGCGCTCCCGTGCACGCACAGCGCGCACGATCGCTTGCAATCCGCAACGCCACGATCATCGACGGCAATGGCACGCCAGCCCGCGGTCCGGCCGACATCCTCATCGAAGGCAATCGCATCGGGCGGATCGTCTACCTCGATCCTGTCGCGCTCAAGAGCGGCACGGCGAAGCGACCGACGGCCGACGTGGAGATCGACGCGACGGGGAAGTACGTCCTGCCCGGCCTCATCAACGCGCACGCGCATCTCCAGAACGAGCGCGGCAAGGTCACGCAGCCGCTCGACTACAATCTCAAGCTGTGGCTCGCGAGCGGGATCACCACGGTGCGCGAGGTGGGCTCCGACAGCACGGACCTGCTGTTCCGCACGCGTGACGCCAGCGCACTCGGCACCATCGCCGCGCCGCGCATCCTCATCTACGCGCGGTTCAGCGATCCCGCGCGCGAGCCGGCCACACCGGCCGAGGCACGACTGCGCGTGCAGCAGCTCAAGCAGCGCGGTGCCGACGGCATCAAGCTGGGAGGCATCGACCGCGACCTGATGGCGGCGCTGGTGGACGAGGCGCGCAAGGTCGGGCTTCGCGTCGCCCATCACGTGGGTGTCGAAGAGACCAATGCCCTCGACGATGCACGATTCGGCACGACGAGCATCGAGCACTGGTACGGCATTCCCGACGCCGCAATTGCCGCGGGCCGTCAGGCGTTTCCCTCGTCGTACAACTATCGCGACGAGACCGACCGCTTCCGATGGGCCGGCAGGTTGTGGCGCGAAGCGGATCCCGTGCTCCTGGGCCGCGTGCTCGACACGATGGTGGCGGCGAAGGTCGCATGGGTTCCGACGCTCGACATCTATGAGGCGTCGCGCGACCTGCAGCGCGCACAGACGCAGCCGTGGTTCCGCGACTACCTGCACCCCACGCTGGAAGAGTACTTCCGCCCCGATCCCGCCAATCATGGGTCGTACTTCCTTGGCTGGAGCTCGACCGACGAGACGTACTGGAAGGAGAACTACCAGATCTGGATGGCGGCGCTCCGCGACTTCGAACGGCGCGGAGGGCTGATCGGCGTCGGCGACGACGCAGGATTCATCTATCAGATGTACGGCTTCGGGCTCATCCGCGAGATGGAGCTCCACCAGGAAGCGGGGTTCGCACCGCTACGCGTCATCCAGCACGCCACCGGGAACAATGCACGCATTCTCGGGCGCGAATCCGATCTCGGGCGCGTCCGCGCGGGCTACCTCGCGGATCTCATCGTCGTCAACGGCAACCCGCTGGAGAACCTCAAGGTCCTGTACCCCACCGGCATCGATGACGTGCGAGATGGCCGCGCCGTGCACTCGGGTGGCGTGGAGTGGACGATCAAGGACGGGATCTCCTACCATGCCCCCACCCTGCTGGCCGACGTGAAAGCGATGGTGACAGCGGCGCGCGCCCGACGCTGAGCCGCTGCTCGGCGTCGGTCGCTACCAGGGCCGACGCTGGAGCATTGCCGTCACGCCGCTCGCCTCCACCGCCGTGGAGAACAGCTGCCCCTGACCGTGCGTGCACCCGATCTGCTGCAGCACCTTGAGGTGCGACGCGGAAGAAATCCCTTCCGCCACGACGTCCAGCCCGAACTCGCGCGCCAGGCCGACCACCGAGCGAACGACGCGCATCGCGCCCTCGTCCCGATCCATCCTGTTCACGAGGACGTGATCGATCTTCACGCCGTCGAGCGGCAAGCTCTGCAACAGCCCGAGTGGTGAGTTGCCCGCGCCGAAGTCGTCCATGTGGATCTTCGCGCCGAGCGCGCGCAGCGAGACGAGCACCTCTGTCGCGCGCGCCGGGTCAGGCGCGACGACGCGCTCGTTCACTTCGAGCACGAGCGACGACGGCAGCAGGCTGAATTCCTTCGTGGTTCGCACGACGTCCTGGAGAAATCCGCTGTCGTTGAACTGGCGCGCCGAGAGATTCACGGCGATGGTCATCCCGCCGGCTCCAGCGACTCCGACATTCCACAGCCGCAACTGCTGGCAGGCCTCGCGCAGCACCCAGCGCCCCACATCGTTGATCACATCCAGCTCCTCCGCGATGCCGAGGAACTCGAACGGCGCCAGCACTCCACGCGAAGGGTGGTTCCAGCGGAGCAGTGCCTCCGCACCGGAAATCCGTCCCGTGCCGAGGTGGATGATCGGCATGTAGTGCAGGAGGAATTCATCGCCGAGCACGGCGTAGCGCAGCTCATCCTGGAGCCGGCGCTTGGCCCACCCTTCAGCGGCGATCTTCCAGTCGAACAGCATCGGTTTCGGCAGCTCGGCGCCCTGCGCGGTGCGCTTCGCTCGCGCCATCGCCAGATCGGCGCCGCGGAGGATGTGCTCCGGGAGTTCGCTGGCCGTGGTGCTCAGCGCGATGCCGATGCTCACGGTGAGCGACAGATCCTCGTTGCCGATTCTCGTCGGCTGCGCAAGCGTCCGCCGGAACCGTTCCGCCAGCGCCTCGGCCACCTCCGACGACTCGACGCGCTCGATGAGCACGGCGAACTCGTCGCCGCCGAGTCGCGAGACGGTGGCATCGGCGCCAGCGATCTGACGGAGACGTCGGCCGAGCGAGACGAGCAGTTGATCGCCGACATGATGGCTGAAGCGTTCGTTCACCGCGCGGAAATCGTTGACGTCCAGGAAATAGACGGCCACGAGACCCAGTGGATCGAGCTCGACGAGATTGTTGCCGTGAAGCCTTGTCCCCGGCTGCGGCGACGGCTCTCGCGCCAGCGCGTATCGCAGGCGGTCGAGCAACAGGGCGCGATTGGCGAGTCCGGTCAGCACGTCGTGCGAGCTGTTGTAGCTGATCCAGCGCTCGTTCGCCTCGTGCGCCGCCAGCGAGTGTCGCAGCTCGTAATCGGCCGCCGCCGTGGACGCGAACTGCTGGAGCATGTCGAGATCGTCCTCGTTCCACCTCGTCGGCTGCGGATACGCGCCGACGAACACGCCGAGCACGGAGCCGTTCGTGGCGATGATCGGCACGCCGAGCAGCGACCCGATCCCGAGCTCGGCCGCCGCGGCGATCTGTGCGCCCGGGAGATCGCGGGTCATGTCGGGCAACTCGATCGCGCCAGCACTGATCAGCTCCACGATCCCCGAGCGCCAGAATGCGCCCGCGTCGTGCACCGCCCAGTCGGGCAGCGAGAGGCCGGCGCCGAAGCAGCGCCGGTCTTCGTTGGTGAGGATGATGACGGCGAATGGCGCTCGCAGCGCGGAGGCGGCGAGTGCGACGAGACGTTCCATGGCCGCCGCGAGTGGCCCGTGCAGCGCGAGCAACGCCTGCGCTTCCGCCACGGGCGGTGGGGCGTGAGCGGGCTGCGAGTGGACGGGCGAGGGCGATGCCATGGTGATGTATGACGGCCCGTCTACCCCCGCGTAACCGTGGGGCGGCTCAACTCACATCCCGATCACTCGCCGTACGGGATCCAGATATTCTTCACCTGGGTCGCTTCGCGCAGGAAATCCCGGCCTTCTCCCTCCACGCTCGACATCCAGCTTCGCAGCTCCCACTCGGCGAACGTCCGCTTCATGTTGCCGGCGGATGCAAGCTCCACTGCCTTCACGCCATCGCGCGCGCCGAAGTACCACACCGCGTCGACGTCGTCATGCTCGGCGAGCGTCTTCGCCAGCGCATCCTTGACCCCGGTGACGATGTTCACCACGCCGGCTGGCAGGTCCGAGGTCTCGAGCACCTGGTAGAAATCCGTCGCGGCGAGCGGCGCCTTCTCCGACGGCACCACAACGACGGTATTGCCGACGGCGATCGTCGGTCCGATCACCGAGATCAATCCGAGCAGCGGATATTCGTCGGGGGCGACGAGTCCCATCACGCCGATCGGCTCGTTCATCGCCAGCGCGACGCCACGCATCGGAACCTGGTGCACGAGGCCATCGTACTTGTCGGCCCACGCGCCATACGTGAAGAGCCGGCGGACGCACGCCTCCACCTCGGCCTCACCGTCGCCACCGGTCATGGCGGAAATGCGCGCCGCGAACTCGGACGACCGCGCCGCGAGATTCTCGGCGATGTAGTAGAGGATCTGCGCGCGGTTGTGCCCTGTCGCCTTGCTCCACGCACCGTACGCGGCGTGTGCCGCCTCCACCGCATTGCGGATGTCCTTGCGGTTGCCGTCGCCCACTTCGCCGAGCACGTGACCGTTGGGGCCGAGCACCCGGGCGGAATACCCGGAATCGGGACGGGTCTGCTTGCCGCCGATGAACAGCTTGGCCGTCCGATCGACCAGTGGGCCGCGATCGGGATCGTCCAGCTCGGCCGCGCGCCGGATCGGCTTCGCGGACGCCTTCGCTGCCGCGCGCGCGCCGATGCGCGCAGACGCCTTTGCGGCGCGACCGACGGCGAGATCGTCCGTGCCTTCGTCGGTGCGATCGCGCGCGAGATACTCGTACATCCCCTCCCGGCCACCTTCACGCCCGAATCCCGATTCGCGGTAGCCGCCGAAGCCCGCTGCGGCGTCGAACAGGTTGGTGGAGTTGATCCAGACCACGCCCGCCTTGATCTTCGGTGCGATGTCCAGCGCGAGGTTGATACTCTCGCTCCACACGCTTGCCGCGAGGCCGTACTGCGTGTTGTTGGCCAGCTCGACCGCCTCGCCCGGCGTGCGAAACGTCATCGCGACGAGCACCGGTCCAAAGATTTCCACCTGCGCGATGGACGACGACGGCTGCACGTTGGTGAACAGCGTGGGCGGATAGAAGCAGCCTTCGGTTGGACAGGCCCACGACGGCTGCCAGAAATCGGCGCCCTCCGTCTTTCCCTGCTCCACCAGCGTGCGGATGCGCTCGAGCTGCACCGGGGCGACGATCGCGCCCATGTCCACCGACTTGTCGAGCGGTGAGCCGAGGCGCAGCGTCTCCATGCGCGCCCGCAGCTTGGCGTACAGCCGGTCGGCGATTCCTTCCTGTACGAGGAGACGCGAGCCAGCGCAGCAGACCTGACCCTGGTTGAACCAGATCGCGTCGACCACGCCTTCCACGACGGAATCGAGATCGGCGTCGTCGAACACGATGAATGGCGACTTGCCACCGAGCTCCAGCGACAGCTTCTTGCCCGACCCCGCCGTCGCCTTGCGGATGATACGGCCCACCTCGGTGGATCCGGTGAAGGCGATCTTGTCGACGCCATCGTGCGCAACGATGGCGGCGCCTGTGTCGCCGTCACCGGTGAGCACGTTGAGCACGCCGGCCGGCAGGCCGACCGATTCCGCCAGCTCGGCGAACAGGAGCGCGGTGAGCGGCGTGAACTCGGCAGGCTTGATGATGATCGTGCACCCTGCGGCGAGTGCGGGCGCCACCTTCCACGACATCATCAGCAACGGGAAGTTCCACGGAATGATCTGGCCCACGACGCCGGCGCCGTGACGGCCCTCGAACTCGGTTTCCAGCAACTGCGCCCAGCCGGCGTGATGGTAGAGGTGCCGCGCGACGAGCGGGATGTCGATGTCGCGCGTCTCGCGGATCGATTTTCCGTTGTCCATCGACTCGAGCACGGCGAGGAGCCGTGCGTTGCGCTGCACCGCGCGGGCGAGGGCGTAGAGAAACCGTGCGCGGCCGTGCCCGCCCAGTGCCTGCCATGCCGGCAGCGCCTTGCGTGCAGCCTTCACCGCCGCATCCACGTCGCGCTTCGCCCCCTGTGATGTCTGGGCGATGCGCCTGGCGGTGGCGGGGTTGGTGATGTCGAAGGTGTTCGACGCCTTCGTCCATGCGCCGCCGATGAAGTGGCCGAACTTTGCGTCGTGCTTCGCGAGCCACTCCCGCGCCAGCGTGTCGCTCTCCGGCGCCGGTCCGTATTCCATGGTGTCGAAGATGTCGCGAACCGATGTCATGGTCACACCATGGGATGACGGTGCGCTGCGGAGTAGCGCCCGGTGACGAAGTGCTCGAGCTGCCGCTCGATGTCGGTGAGCAGGGAGCTCGCGCCGAAGCGGAACAGGTCGGGCTTGAGCCACCGATCTCCCAACTCGTCCTTCATGAGGTAGAGATACTCGAGCGCGCTCTTGGCCGACCGGATGCCACCCGCTGGCTTGTAGCCCACTGCGTAGCCCGTCTGCTGGAAGTAGTCGCGGATCATGCGCACCATGACGAGGCTGAACGGCAGCGTCGCATTCACTCCCTCCTTGCCGGTGGACGTCTTGATGAAGTCCGACCCGGCCATCATCGCCACCATGCTCGCCCGCGCGACGTTGCCGAGGGTGGCCAGCTCACCAGTGGCGAGGATACTCTTCATGTGCGCATCGCCGCATGCCTCGCGGAACAGGCGCACTTCGTCGTACAGCGCCTGCCAGTTGCCGGTGAGCACATTGCCGCGCGTGATGACGATGTCGATCTCCTTCGCGCCCGCCGCCACCGACGCGCGGATCTCTCGCACGCGCTCCTCGATCGGCGACAGGCCGGCAGGAAAGCCGGTGGATACGGCGGCCACCGGGATGCCGGTGCCCTCGAGCGCAACGACTGCCGTGGGCACCATTGCGTGGTAGACGCACACGGCACCCACCGTGAGCTCGAGGTCGGCGACACCAAGCGCGTCCACGAGGTCCAGGCGGACGGGACGTGCCGCCTTGGCGCACAGGCGCTTCACATTGCCGGCCGTGTCGTCCCCCGCCAGCGTGGTGAGGTCGATCAGGGACACGGCGCGCAGCAGCCAGGCCGCCTGCCACTCCTTCTTGACGGTGCGGCGCGTCGGGATCGTCGAGGCCCGGCGCTCTACCGCGGAGCGGTTCACCCGAAGCGCGCGCACCATGTCGAGATCCAGCGGCATGCCCGGATTCCGCTCGACGTCGGAGTCGGTGAGGCGCGGCGCCGGCGGATCGAGGCGTGCCGGCGCGTCGGAGCGCGCGAGGCGGAGGGCAGGTTCTGGCTTGGACTGCATGACGCCCCTGACTTGGATGGCGAGCCTGCGGTATACGTCGCCGCAGTGTGAATCTAGGTCGGAACGGAAGGGACGCCAGCCGCGCGAAGGGAGTGCGAGGAGACCGCCTACGCGCGAAGCAGCGAAACCGTGAAGCGCGATCCCACGCCGACCGTGGAGCTGACCGTGAGGTCGCCTCCCATCGCACCGGTCGCCTCGCGAGCGATGGCGAGGCCGAGGCCCGTGCCGCCGTTCGTTCGCGTGAAGCCCGTCTCGACCTGAAAGAACGGCTCGAACACCCGCTCGAGATGCTCGACGTCGATACCGATGCCGGAGTCCTCCACGACGAACAGCACCCGGTTCTTTTCCACCACCGTCGCGAGCGAGACGCGGCCTCCCGTCGGCGTGAACTTCGTCGCGTTGTTCAGGAGATTGGTGAGGACACCGATGAGATGCCGGCGGTCGGCCCGAACGGCGCCGTGGCCGTCGAAACTGCGCACGTCGTAGACGATGCCCTACTCGCGCATCAGGGGCGCAATCACGCTGTCCACCACGTCCATCACGTCAGCGATCACGATGTTCTCGATTCGCACCGCGAGCGTTCCCGCTTCGATGCTCGACATGTCGAGCAGGTCGTTGAGCACGGTCAGCAGCCGGGCCTGGTTCTGCTTCACTCGCCGCAACGCGTCCCGCTGCGCGTCCGTGAGCGATCCCTGCAATCCCATGTCGAGCGTCTCGATCCAGCCGATCGTCGCGTGTACCGGCTGCCGTGTCTCGTGCGACACCTTGGCGAGCAACTCACTCTTGGCGCGCGTCGCTCGCACCGCTTCGGCCCGCGCAGCGCGCTCGGCGGCGAACAGGCGCAAGTTGTCGCGCTGTCGAACGGCGTGCGTCGCGGGGATCCGTGCAGCACGAGCGTCATCGCTCCCATCGTCGTGCCCCGCGCCACCAGCGGCACGATCATCGCCGAGTACATCTGCAACGTGCGGAGCCGTTCGAGGTGCACCGCGTCGACTGCGATATCGGGGAGGATGGTCTCGTGGAAGGCATCGGGTGGAACGAGCTCCGGCTCCCCGGTGCGGATCGCTCGCGGGTATCCGGACAACGCACCGGCAGGCAGCGGATACATGCGCTCGGTCTCGGCCGCGAATGCCGCGGTCGTGCCGTCCCGACTGCGCGTCGTCACATGATCGAAGTTGCCGTCGTCACGCACGAGCGTGATCATCGCGCCCTGTACCACCGGAAGCCGCCATCACGCACGCGAATACGATACTGCGCCTCATAGGTGGTCCCGGTCGCGACCGCCTCTCGCCAGCCTCGTCATCTCGCACGGTCGATCCCCGGCTGGACGTGGTGGGAGCTGGTGACTTCGAACTCATGAACGGACTGTTGGACGGCGAGCGGAGAGGGTGCAGGACAGGCAGTGACAGGTATTGTGCTGGTGCAACGGGCGGGCCATGGAGCACTGCGCTCCGTCGCCGGCGCGCCCGGTGCTGGCATGTGCGAGCGTTCACGATGAATGGGCGATAGGTTCAGGCATGAGCTGTCCGCCACCCGATGAGCCGCTGGATCCTCCTGCGGATGCGACCGGCGAATCCGACGACGCCGGTGAGTCCGGCGCGCCCGATGAGCCCCCCGTGCCGCGGGGCCCGTTCACCCGCGACAATCCGCTTACCTTCATCGTCCCCGAGCCGCTGTTGCTGCGCATCGAGCGCATCGATCGACCCGGCGCCGCGCTCGGCGAGCAACCACTGGCCTTCACCCGGGCGGGACCGGGCGACGTGCTGCTCGCGGTGAATGCCTACCCGTCGCAGCTCGTCGATGCCTTCTTCGCGAGCGACGCGTTCGGCGAAGCGGTCATCGTGGTCGGCGCGGCCTGGGAAGAGGACGGCGGCGTGCGCGGCGAGCTCTCGACGCTGCTACCGGAGCGCACGATGCGCGCGATTCAGGAGAGCGTGTCGCCGGAGGATGACGACGAGGACAAGGTGGAGCCGTGGGCCGCCTCCGCGTCGCTCACGGGAACCTCCTACGAGGAGGCCACCGGAGCGGACGACGACGATGACGATGACGACGACGAAGAGCTCGACGACGAGGAGGACGGCGACGACGAGGCGGCGGACGATGACGAGGATGCGGAGCCACACTTTCCGCTCGTGATCGGCGCTGTGCTTCGCTTCCCCGAGAACCGGAAATTTCCGCTCGACTTCGAGCTCGAGGTGGACGACCTCATGCGTGCCATCCTGGAGGGGCGTGCGATGGACGCCGCCGAGAAACGCATCGACAATCTGCTCGGCGGCATCTGAACGACGGCTCACGAAACGCGGCACGGAACTTGAATTAGAGAAGGCCGACGAGGCCATCTTCGCATGAGCCCGTCCAATGCCTGCCCGGTGACAGACCATCGTCACCGGGCGGTCGTGCTTGTGATCGAGAAAAATCGGATGCAATCCCGCCTTCGCGGCACGAAGCTTTCATTACAAGAAATCTCGAAGTCTGACGAGCAGGCGGAGCAGGTCGCCGTCTTCATGTGCAGCGGTGGGTGTTCTGGTGTCCTGGAGTGTCGACGCGAACGGCCATGTCTTTCCCGCCAACGGCGGCGCGGCTGACGAGCAGTATCCGCACGTAGTGGTGGATCGCAGCGGCGTGGAATGGGCGGTGCGCGAGGTCGCGACGCCGCAGCCTTGGGCTCGTGCTGGGCACTGCCTTGTGTTGAACTCCCGCGAATGCGTTCGCCGCGTCTGGCGGTATCCCATGAACTGGCGAACGCTCGACGCCGATCAGTTGCTGCGGCTCGACGTGGCCGACTGAGGAACACTCCCAGCCCACGAGGCCGGGCGCTCGACGCAGGAGGCGGGGTCTGATGCCGTGACTTGGAGATGCCCTCGACTGTCAGAGAGGACACCCTCCCGGATACCGACTTCGCTCGTGGTCACTCCCTCCGAACTCGGGCGACGCACCCGCTTCGCCGTCCTCGCCGTCATCGCCTCGGCAATCGCCAGCCTCGGCGTGCTCGTTGCCCAGACGTCCGAGCAGGGAACGGAGGCGATGGTTCAGAATGCGGTGGCTCGACAAGGTCTGCTGAGCGAGCGCCTCATGGCGGCCGCGATAGCGTCCAGGTCCGCTGCACCGGAGGAACGCGCCATGTGGCAGCATCGCACGGCGGTTGCCTCGCACGAACTCGGCGAAGCCATTGCCCGTCTCAAGGGCGAGCGTGCGGGCGGACCGACCTTCCGCGCAGGATCACCCGCGCGACGCACGTACGACGCACTCGCGCCCCAGCAGTCAGACTTGCTCGCGACGGCTGCGCGGGTCGTCGACGACGCGAGTATCACCGCCGAGCAGGATTCCCTCGTGTCACGCCAGTGGCGCTTCGTGGGCTCGCTCGAGCGCGTCATCGCCGAACTGGAGAGCGAATCCGAACGGCGGATCGACTTGCTCGTGCAGGTGGAGGCGGCCTGCGTGATCCTGATGCTCACGGCCCTCGGCCTCGGCGTTCGCCTCGCCGTGCAGCCCACCGAAACGAGATTGCTGGAGATGATCGACGCGCTGGCCGAGAGCGAAGCGCGCAGTCGCGGGATGCTCGACGCGATGGACGAAGGCATGCTGCTCACGGACGCCAGCGGCCGGATGATCGCGTGGAATCCGAGCACGCTGAGGATCCTCGGCATCGACGACGCAGACCCCGAGGAGGCCCTCCAGGCTGACGGTCGTGCGCTCGTGAACGAGCGGGGTGAGACGCTCGGTGTCGACCGACTGCCCAGCCGCGTGACGATGCGCACGGGCGAATCGATGCGAAACGTGGTGGTTGGCGTGCCGCGGCCCGATGGCAGCGTCATCTGGCTCTCGGAGAACACGCATGCGCTGTATCGCGCGCCTGGCGAGGCGCCGTATGCCGCCTTCGCCATCTTTCGGGACGTCACCGTCGATCGCCGCGTCGAGGGAGAGCGGGCCGCTCAAGCCGAAGCGCTGGCGATGCAGAATCAGGAACTGCTCGAGCAGGCCGACGCGCTGGGTCGTGGCCAGGCGCTCTTTCGCTCGCTCGTCGATACCGCGGGCAGCGCGATCGTCGGCCTCGATCTCGACGGCCGCGTGTTCGAGTGGAATCGCGAGTCGGAAACGCTGTTCGGCGTGAGCCGCGCCGACGCCATCGGGCGCGTGTACGCCGAGGAGTTCGTGACCACCGGGCAGCGTGAGCGGATGCGCGGCGGCATCGCGGCGGTGCTGGAGGGCGCGCCGCTCCGGAATCTCGTGGGACTCGTGAAGACGCGAAGCGGCGAGCGCCGTACGGTGATCTGGAACATCACCCCGTTGCGCGCGAGCGAGGACGAGGCGGTCCACGGACTCATCGCGGCCGGTCTCGACATCACCGAGCGCGAGGCATCGGACGAGCGATTCCGCGTCCTGTTCGAGCGCTCGTCCGACGCGCACTTGCTCTACGACGAGAGCGGAATCCTCGACTGCAACGACGCGACGCTCCGGATGCTGCACCTCGACCACCGCGATGCGGTGGTGGGGCGCAGCCCGCTTCAGCTGTCTCCGCGCCGGCAGGCGGATGGCCGTCTGTCGGTGATCGTGGGTGAGCAGATGCGGCAACTGGCGCGGCAGCGCGGTTACAACCGCTTCGAGTGGATGCACGAGCGCGCTGACGGCTCGCAGTTTCCCGTGGAGGTCACGCTCACACCGGTGCGCTTCAAGGGACATGACGTCATGCTCTGCGTCTGGCACGACATCGCCGAACGAAAGGAAGTCGAGCTCGCGTTGCGCACCGCCAAGGACGCCGCGGAGTCGGCGAATCGCACCAAGAGCGAGTTCATGACGCGCATGAACCACGAGTTGCGCACACCGCTCACCGCGATCATCGGGTTCTCGCGCGTGCTGCTCCAGGACAAGGACGGGACACTCACGGCCGGCGCGCAGCGGTACGTGGAGCGCATCCGCGTGAACGGCATGCACCTGCTGTCGCTCATCAACCAGATCCTCGATGTCGCCAAGGTGGAGGCGGGCCGGATGGAGCTGGAGCTGGACGCGGTGTCGGTGGACGGACTGGTGCGCGATACCGTGGCGATGCTCGAGACGACAGCGGAGGCCAAGGGGCTGACGCTTCGGCTCGACCTGCCGACGCATATGGCGCTCATCACGACCGACGAGGGGAAGCTGCGTCAGATCCTCATCAACCTCGTGGCCAACGCGATCAAGTTCACGAACAAGGGCGAGGTCTTCATTCGGGTGGTCACCGATCCCGGCACGCACCGGCCCCAGTCGGTGATCGTGCAGGACACCGGTATCGGCATTCCCGTGGATCGGCAGCTCAAGGTGTTCGACCCGTTCGAGCAGGGTGACGCGTCGACTCGGCGTCAGTTCGGCGGCACGGGGCTCGGTCTGTCCATCGTCAGGACATTTGCCGGCCTGATTGGCGCCAAGGTCTCGATGGTGAGCGCCGTCGGGCGCGGCAGCGCGTTCACGCTGACCCTGCCGCCGGTTGATGAGCAGCCGGTGGCGGAACGGAAGGTCGGGTAGGGCTTCGGTCGGTCGGTCGCGGAAAGGGTGGTGCACTTCGGGGTAGCACGCTGGCGCGGGCACACTCCCGCCTCGCAGATTCCACGCTCCGCTCCACGCCACTTTCGATCCGCCCGATGCGCAACACCGCTGCCTCCGCCCTGAGCCTCGCCCTCGCCTTCGCCGCCGCGTGCGGTTCGTCCAACCCGCCTCCCGAGGGCGCGCCGACGCCGACCCAGCGCGGCACACGCGCGCCGGCACGACTCGATTCGCTCCGCCGGAACACGGTGATCGAGAACGACCGTCCCGACAGCCCGGCACGGGCCGGAATGCTCGTCGTGGCGAACCAGCAGGGTGCCAGCGCGACGGTCGTCAACGCGGCCACCCTGCAGACCATTGTCACACTCCCGGTCGGCAACGGTCCGCATGAAGTGGCCGTCTCGCCCGATGGCCGCTGGGCCGTGGTCACCATCTACGGCGATCGTGCCGCACCGGGCAACTCACTGAGCGTGATCGATCTCGCCGCGCCGACGCCCGTCGTGAGCCGCACGATCGACCTCGGCCAGTACACTCGCCCGCACGGCGTCGCCTTCGTGCTGGGCGGTGCGAAACTGGCCGTCACGAGCGAGGTGACGCAGCGACTCGTGATCGTGGATTTCGCGAGCGGGCGCGTGGACACCGCGCTTGCCACCAACGCGCGCGGGTCCCACATGGTGGCCGTCCGCCGCGACGGTCGCCGAGCCTGGACGGCGAACATCCAGGACGGCAACGTCACGGAGTTCGACCTCGATCTGCGACGCACGGTGCGCAGCTATCCCGCCGAGTCGATGGACGAAGGCATCGCGGTGACCCCGGGCGGCACTCAGGTCTGGGTGGGCAGCAACGACAAGCACACCGTCACCGTGCTCGAAACGGCGAGCACGAAGCGGCTCGCGACGCTGGAGGGGTTCGGGTTACCGTATCGCATCGGCATCTCGCGGTCGGGTCGCGTCGCCGTCGTGAACGATCCGGTGAGCAACCGCATCTGGATCTACGAGGTCCCGACCCGGAAGCGGCTGGCGGAGATCGACCTCGCCAAGGTGGCCGGCCTCAAGGCGCCAGCTGGTGGGCAGCCGGGCCAGACGGGTGCCGGACCGGAAGGCGTGACGTTCGATCCGATCGCCGATTTCGCGTACGTCACGCTGCACGGCACCAATCAGGTGGCGGCGGTGGATCTCGCGCAGCTCAAGGTCGTCGGCTTCGGGCCGGTGGGAGCAGGCCCCGACGGCATCGCGTATTCAGTGATGACGCAGCGGCGGTGATGCGACGGCGGTGACCCCGCTGGTCTGCGCGATCGAACCGGAAGTGGTCAGGCGGTCGCGCGGGCTTGCAACCACTCGGTGAGCTCCGACCAGATCGCGCCGTCCTGCAGCAGCAGGGTCAGGAAGTACGTGACGACCTGATCCTCGGGAAATTTGGCCACCGTGACGTCCGCCGCGCGGCGAACGGTGGCTCCCTCCTGCGGTTCCACCTCGGTCGTTTCCGAATCAATCCGCCCATTCTCGTTGGGGATCCCGAGCTCGTCGAGAAAGGCCGCCATCATCTGGCGGCGGTGGCCGAGGTGCAGATCGATCAGGTAGGAGCTGAGCAACTGGACGTCGTCGAGCGGAAGCCGCGTGGCCTCGCTCACCAGTTTCGCTCGGGGCCACGTGGCCACCGTCTGCGGACGGAACTTCAGCGCGCCCGCGACCGCAGTGCGCGTCGTCGTCTTCACCCATCCATTCTCGTCGTCGGCGAGCGCCGCCGTGATGGCCTCGGCGCGTTCATCCGGCGTGAGCGCTTTCCACAGCTTGCGGACCGAGACTGACGATGGCGCGGCCGCGAGTGCAGCGAGCGCGGGACGCAGCGGAGCAGGGGTCGATGGCATCTGGCGAAGCTAATCGATCGGCGGCGGTCACCGGGAGTCAGCCACACCAATTCACCAGCGTCTTGTTCGGTGGATTCAACGCCGCGCTGGCGCTGTAGATGATGCCGACTTTCGTGAAGTCGAGCATCGGACCGCGATGCGCCGCCGACGACACTCCCGCGCGCCGCGGTGTTGAAAGGACTGCGCGACTTCATGCAGCCGCAGCTGCGCGAGCGGACTTCATGTAGCGCTCGTCGGCGAGGGAATGGCGCGAGTCGTGGGATCAGAACGCAGCGTGCCGATCGGCCCCGAAAGCCATCGCCCGGAGGGCATGGCGCCCCGCCCCGCACCTTTTTCCGCTCCGGTGTATTACTCCCCGACACCAAACGGGGAGGCACACATTGTCCAAGTTTCAGTTCGCGATCAGTTCCGGGCCCGAATCGATTCGTCAGGCCGGAATCGTGGAAACCGCTTCATTCGCCGATGCCGTCGACCTGCTCGGCAAGAAGGTCACCGTGCACGCAGGTGATTCACTGGAAATCGGCGTCGCCGGCTTTCCGCCCGCGCGCTTTCAGTGCGTCGGTGCCGTGAAGAACGGACTTCCGGTGTGGATCCCGCAAGGTCAGATGGCGGCGTGAGGCGCAGCGTCGACGTCGCGCGAAAGGGCGAAACGAAAAAGGGGCACACCCCGAACTGAACTCGGGGGGCCCCTTTTCCTTCGCGTACGGCGCTCACTGATCACGCCACTGTTTTCCGTTCACTGGCAACTGCACTGCAGGAGGAGAGGGGGAGAGCTGGCAGCGAGGGGCACTGAGCCATGAGCCATGAGGGGCATACCTCTCATCGCTCAATGCTCACCGCCCCTCGCTTCACGCTCCAGGCTCTCTACCTATCCGGCGAGCGTGGTCTCTCGCGGCGACGCACCGTTCACCGTCTACTGCACCTTTCGCACTTCCAGCTTCCCGTTCCCCGTCGCCAGCCTCAACCGCGCCCCCCCTCGGCCGATCGCTGCGCGCACGCGCCGCGGGCTCAACCGACCCTCGACCGTGAGGTCGAAGTCGGACGAGATGGACCCGTTCCCGGTCGAGGCGTCCAGGTCGCCGTTGTAATCCGCCGGCAATGTGACGCGCACGTCACCGCTGCCCGTACTGAACGTCATGTCTTCGCTGGCCTGCACCGTGGTCATCCGGACATCCACGTCACCATTCCCGCTGCGGGCCTCGACAGGCCCCCGCGCCGTGGAGACGGACACGCGTCCGTTTCCAGTCGTCACGCGCACCGCGCCCGCCACCTCGCGCACCTCGACGTCGCCATTGCCGGTCGTGACACGGACCGCACCATCGGTGTTCCGCACGGTCACGCGGCCATTGCCGGTGGACGCGCTCACCTCACCACCCACCCGCTCCACCGTGACGGCGCCGTTCCCGGTCGAGACGCGCACCTGCGCCCCTCGCGGGACGAGCACGGTCATGACGACAGTCACCGACCGGCGCCATCCATCGTCGTCGTTTCGCGAGCGACCATTGCGATCCTGGTCGCAGGGGTCGTTGCCCCGAAACGTCGAGCAGATGGTGACGTTGCCATCGGCGTTCGTGCCGACGTTGAACGCCACGTCGCTGAGATTGCCGTAGCGCGCGCGCTTCTCGGCGCGCAACTCCACCTGGGCGCCGGTGGCCGGTCGTACATCGATCGGGCCGTTATGATTTCGCACGGTCAGCAACGCGCCAGCGCGCAGGGGGCCGCGCCAGGTGAACACGGAATCGCTGCGCCCGAGCAGCGTCTGTGCACCAGACAAGCCGGGTAGCACGACAAGGGCGGCGACGAGGGCCGAAACACGAGCGAAAGTCATGGGACGGTGTCGGGTGAGAGGTACGGAGTGCCGATGCGACTTCGACAGCGCTCGAGCCCCCGAGGTTTGAAAAACCGGTCAGCCGCGGATGGCGAAACGAAGCAGAAGCGCCCCGCCCGCGAGGCACACGACCGCCACGTAGCCCGCCGGCAGGAACACCCCCTCGTTCCGCCGCATGGCGACCGCTGCGATGTAGCCAAGCACCGCCCCGGCCGCCAGCAGGATGGCCGCAGCGACGACCGCCGTGATGCGGAGCAGGACGGGAAGCGAGGCAGGCACGCCCCAGTCTATGTCCCGCCGACGCTTTCGCCAGACTCGGTGAGCACCCGCCCCTCGCGGTACATGCGCCGCCGCTCCAGGTCCGCCTCCACGAGCAACGCGGAGATCTCGTCGGCGTTGCTCGTGCCATAGTTGGCGTGACAGTTGTTCATCACGACATGCACACCCTGCGTGCGCTGCGCCACGTCGATGATGGTGGGCACCCATGACCCCAGCTCGCTCGCATCGTACAGGTAGCGATACCGCTCGCTCACGACGGGCACCGGGCGGTTCCACGTTTCACGCCGACGGCCGTGAAGGCGCACTACCGCCAAGCGCTCGCTCGTCACCGCAGCGATCGGAGGCATGGAAGTCGAGAAACCGGACGGCGCGTCCACCATCACGTACGCCAGGTCGTGCGCACGCAGCAGCGCCAGCGTGCGAGCACGTCGTTCGCTCTCGGTCACCCAGCTCGCGTGGCGAAACTCCACCGCGCACAGGAGATCGCCGGCGCGCGCGCGCAACGCGTCCAGCGTGCGCTCGGTCTCGCCGGACGGCGTGAAGTTGCGCGGCATCTGCAGCAGCAGCGCGCCGAGCTTGCCGCACGCGCGCAGCGGCTCGAGCGCATCGATGAAGCGTCGCCACACCTCGTCCACCAGCTCGCCGGGCAGTTCGCTCGTGCGGACCTCGGCATGGTCGGCGATCCCTTTCGGCAGCGCGGCGCGCAGGTCCTGCGGCAGCCGAGCGACGCTGGTGGCGTGCCCGGTCATCAAGGCGTGCGCCTTGATGTCGAAGCAGAAGCCGTCCGGTGTGCGTTCTGCCCATCGTTCGGCAACCCCGCGCGACGGCAGCGAGTAGTAGGTCGCATCCACCTCCACCATCGAGTGACGCGATGCGTAGAACTCGAGGCGCGAGCGCGCATCGCGCACGTCGCCAGGATAGAACACGCCGGGTGCGGTCATCGTGGGATCGGTCCAGCTCGCGGTGCCTACGCGAACGTCGGCCCCTGACACGGGCGAGGCGGTCGGCGTGACGCCGCGAGATGCCAGAATTGCGCGCGCGCGGACGCCGCGATCGTGCGCGGCCTGGACGCCCTCGTCGTGCATCGTCCCCGCCGTCGCCGTCGTCGCCGTCGTCGCCGTCGTCCCGGCCGTACCCGTCGTGCCGGTCGTCGCCGTCGCCGCTGGTCGCGTGCCCGCAGAACTCACCGTGCGAGCGGACTGACGCCCCGGCACCCGACCCTCGG
>JAJAYP010000031.1 GCA_026786185.1 Gemmatimonadaceae bacterium | reverse complement strand
GTTCGGCGCGCTGGGCTTCGAGGACGCCCGGACCTTCATCGCCAGCGGCAACGTCCTGTTCGCCGCGCGCTCCGACGATGCTGTCGCACTGGAGCATCGCATCGAACGGCACCTGGAACAGGCGCTTGGCTATCCGGTCGCCACATTTCTCCGCTCGCCGGCGCAACTCGCGTTGCGGAGCGAGCTCGACGAGGTATGCGTCCGCGATCGTGAGATTTTCTGGATGTGCCGTACACGGAGCACCGACTCGGCCGTCTCCGGCGCCCGGCTGGAGAAAGCGCTCTCGGCGCCCGCGACCGTTCGAAACGTGACCACGGTGCGCAAGCTCGCCCTGCTCGCCGCCACGGACACGCGCGCAGGGTGAAGGGCGACACGTGGCGCTGAACGCGTGCCAGCGTACTGCCCACGCTCCGCGTTAACTTGGCACCCGGAGCGCGCCCCACCACCTTCGCACGTCGCTCGGCTCGCGCCATGCCCGGTCCCTTCCCTACAACACGCCGCCCCATGATCGCACGCTTCGTCCATCGCTCGTGCCGCCGCATTGCGCTGTGCTCCGTCCTGCTGTCGTCGATCCCCACCGTCGCCGACGCCCAGGTGCGGGGAATGATGGACGTCGGCTCGTTCGACCAGCGGCGAATGGCCGGAATGCGCTATCGCATGATCGGCCCCGCACGAGGCGGACGCGTGACGGCGGTGACCGGCGTGAATCAGGAACCGCACACCTTCTACCTCGGCGCCACGGGCGGCGGGGTGTGGAAGACGACGGACGCCGGTGCCAGTTGGCGCAATGTCTCGGACAACGCCTTCGCAACCGGCTCCATCGGTGCGATGGACGTCGCCGACTCCGACCCGAACGTCCTGTACGTCGGCACAGGGTCCGAGGCCATCCGGAGCAACGTGTCCATCGGCAAGGGCATCTACAAGTCCGGTGACGCGGGGCGTACCTGGCGGTACGCGGGCTTGCGCGACGGCGGACAGATCGGCGCAGTCGTCGTACATCCCACCAATCCCGACGTGGTCTACGCGGCGGTGGTGGGCAATCCATTCGCGAATTCCCGCACCCGCGGCGTCTACCGCAGTCGCGATGGTGGCACGACCTGGCAGCAGATGCTCTTCCTGTCCGACAGTACCGGCGCCGTCGACATCGAGCTGCAGCCCGGCAACCCCGACATCGTCTACGCATCGATGTGGCGCGGCGCCCGCCGGCCGTGGACGGTCATCAGTGGTGGCGGAGAGGATGCCGTTTACCGAAGCCGTGATGCGGGCGCCACCTGGAACAAGCTCGGCGGCGGACTGCCGACCGGCATCGTTGGAAAGAGCGATCTCGCCGTCTCCGCCGCGGCGCCGCAACGCCTGTACGTCCTCGTCGAAGCGAAGGTCGGCGGCGGTCTCTATCGCTCGGACGACGCGGGCGAGCGTTTCACGCTCGTGAACACCACGCCGGGGCTCATCACCCGGCCATTCTATTACACCAATGTGGATGCGGATCCCACCAATGCCGACGTCGTGTACGTGGGCACCGAGGGATTCTACAAGTCTGCGGACGGCGGACGCACCTTCCGCACGATGCGCACGCCGCACGGCGACAATCACGACATGTGGATCAATCCGCGCGACGGACGGCTCTTCATTCAGGCCAACGACGGCGGTGCGAACGTCACCCGCGATGGTGGCCTCAACTGGAGCACGCAGCAGAATCAGCCAACGGCCGAAATTTATCAGGTGGCCGTCGATGATCAGTATCCGTATCGGATCTACGGCGCGCAGCAGGACAACAGCACGCTCATCGTCCCGAGCCTCCCCGTCGGCTCGGCCGGTCTCGACGATCCCATCCAGAGCTGGCGGCAGGGACCCGGCTGCGAAACCGGTCCGATCATTCCGCATCGCACGAATCCGGACACCGTCTTCGGAAGCTGCAAGGGACAGTTCAGCCGGATGAGTCTGCGCTCCGGGCAGGAGCAGCAGTCGTGGGTGGGCGCGCAGTCGCTCTACGGCAATGCCGCCAGCGACCTGCTGTATCGCTTTCAACGTGTCTCGCCGATGGAGGTGTCGCCGCACGACGCACGGATCCTCTATTACGGATCACAGCACGTGCATCGCACGCGCGACGAGGGCGTGACGTGGGAGCGCATCAGTCCCGACCTCACGGCGAACGATCCGCGCTATCGCGGTGCCATTTCGGGTGAGCCGATCACGATCGACGTCACGGGCGAGGAGATGTACCCCACGCTGTACGCGATTCGGGAGTCGCCCGTCACCGCCGGTGTCATCTGGGCCGGGTCGAACGACGGTCCCATTCACGTGACGCGCAACAATGGCCGGACCTGGACCAACGTGACCCCCGCCGGACTCCCGCCCGGTGGGCGCGTGCAGAACATCGAGCCGTCTCCGCGACGGGCGGGTGCGGCGTACGTCGCCGTGCATCGCTATCTCCTCGGCGACTTCCAGCCGTATCTCTACAAAACCGAGAATTACGGCCAGAGCTGGACCCGGCTGACCGACGGACGCAACGGCATTCCAGCCGATGAGCCGACGCGCGTGGTGCGAGAGGATCCGGACCGGGCGGGCCTGCTCTACGCGGGCACCGAATTCGGCATGTACGTGTCGTTCGACGATGGGGGCCGGTGGCATTCGTTTCAGCTCAACCTCCCCGTCGTGCCCATCACCGACATCAGGGTGCACCGGCAGGATCTCGTGCTCTCCACACAAGGGCGATCGTTCTGGATCCTCGATGATCTCACGCCGCTGCACCAACTGCGCGACGCAAGTGCCGGTGCGCGCGCCACCCTCTTCGCGCCGCGGCCAGCGATTCGCTACCGGTATCGCGCCGGCTTCGGCGGCATCGAAGGTGACCGCGGCGCGAGCGAAGACACGCCGCAGTATCCTACCGCCGGGGCGATGATCGACTACTGGCTCCCGGCCGCCGGAACGCCGGTGAGTCTCGAGGTGCTGCTGCCGGATGGCATGGTCGTCCGCCGCTTCACGAGCGACAGCCTTCGCGATACGACGGCGACGGCCGCCGGGAGCGCACGGCTCCCGTCCCGCGCAGGGCTGAATCGCTTCATCTGGGACATGCTGTACGCCGGGCCGTGGAGCCCCAACGTCTCGCAGCGCGGTCGCAACGGACCGATGGCGGCGCCGGGACAGTTGACGGTGCGCCTGACAACGGGCAGCCAAAGCTCTACGCAGCCGCTCCAGCTGCGCGCCGATCCACGTGTCCTGCGCGACGGGATTTCGCAGGCGGCTATGGACGCACAACTCGCGCACAACCTGCGCGTGCGCGATCTCGTGAGCGACGCGAATGGCACAGCGGCCGATCTACGCGCTCTCAGGCAGCGAGCGACCGGCGGAGACAGCGCCGCAATCGTTCCAGCGGCGATTGCCGCGCTGGAAACGGAGTTGCTCACCCCTCCCGTGCGCTACAGCCGCCCCGGACTGCTTTCCCACATCACCTATCTGTACGGCATGACGCTGGACGCAGATCAGGCCGTGAGCCGCGACGCGATGCAGCGGTACACCGAGCTGCGCACGCGGTTGGACACACTGCGCGGCAAGGTACGCGCGCTGGCCTCGGGCAACGACAGATAGAGGCAGCGCACTGCCTCAGCCGAAGCTCACCGCTTCGTCCGCCGAGGGTAGGGACGAATCGCCGAGCAGCTCTCGCACCCGCGTCGTGCGGTAGCTGAAGATGCGGCGCAGCTGCAGGCGAACCAGCGGATGCGCCAGGTCGCCCAGCCATCCGAACGGCAAGCGGTACTGCACCTCGTCTTCGACGATCGTTCCTCCCGCGTCATCATCCCGAAACGAGTGGCGGTGAATCCACAGGGCGTAGGGACCGCGCAGTTGCTCATCGATGAACTCCACGCCCGGCGCCCATCGATTGATCCGCGTGCGCCAACGCATCGGAATCCCGCGCAGGCCGATCGTGTAGTCGATGAGCGCGCCTTCGCGAAGCGTGATCGGAAGCGGCGTGCGGATCCGGAACGCCAGCTCCGGTGGCGTGATGCGCGCGAGATTCTCCGCATCGGCGAAGAACGCGAACACCCGGGCGCGAGGCAGGGACAGCCGCAGCGTGCAGCGGAGGACGTGATCTGGCATGCGCAGTGAACGGCGCGGACCCGCGTGATGTTCCGCCTGCGGGCACCGACGCACGAACGGCCGGCCCGCTGGGGACCGGCCGTACCGACTCGAGGCGCGAAGGTCGGCTAGAGCGGCGTCCGGAACACCAGCGCCGTCGCGGCCGCAGCCATGACGACCAGCGTCGTACCGACGACGATCGCGCTGGACGGCGTGATCACGAACTCGCGCCGCCACCACGGGGTGATGAGCGTCGGGGCGTGCATCGGGAGCGCGTTCATGATCTGCGCATGCAGATGCGCGGGCGTGCGGAGCCGACGACGCGTGACCAGATCTTCGTCGAGTCGCTTCCAGAAATCGACGTCGCGGCTGGAACCGGTACGACGAGCCTGGCTTTCCGTCGCCTCACCATCGAGCCAGGCATGGACGGAAGCAGCCATCGCGGGGCGCGATGCACCGATCGGGACTTCACGATCGGACAGCGGACGCGACGACTCATCATTGCGTCCCCGGGAGTTGCCGTGGCCGAGGCCATTGGAATCGAGTTCGTCGAGCATCAGGCGTATTTCTCCTCCAGTAGGGCCTGGAGCGCTTCCCGGGCGCGATGCACGCGCATCTTCAGCGCACCAACCGTTGTGCCGAGCAGGTCTGCCATCTCTTCGTACGACCGGCCTTCCACGTGCTTCATCACGAACGCCTCGCGCAGCGAGGCGGGAAGCGACGAGAGCGCCACATCGAGGTCGCTTCGCAATTCAGTTCGGTCGAGCTCTTCCTCGGGCGTCGCGAAGCCCGACGGCTGATCGTCTTCGTCGTAGCTGAGATGCGAACGACGAATGTTCTTGAGCCAATCCTTGCACCCATTCGCCACGATCCGGAACACCCAGGCATCGAATCGGCCCCGCACTTCCGCAAGATGCTGGTACGCCTTGATGAAGGACAGCTGGAGGATGTCCTCCGCGACATCCGGGCTTCCGGTCATGCAGAGCGCATGTCGATACAGCGGATCACTATATCGAGTGATCAGCACGGTGAAATCGTCGCGGTTTCCCGCGAGCACGCGCTGAATGATGCGTTGATCGGAGTCGTCCTGATCAACGAGCTGTTCTGGCTCCGTCGTCCTCACGACGATAGAGTAACTCGTGGTGCGCGCGCGGGACAGGGTACCTGCCACGCGAGTTGATTCGACCCCGTGTTTCACATTGAAAAGACGAGTCGGCGCGCCGCACGGTAACAGCCGGACGCGACCGCACTCACCCCGCGCGGACGGGGTCCTGCCGACCCTCGTCGAACGCGGCCCAGCCACGCGCACGCACCAGCGCCGAATGTTCGCCAAGCTGCGGGGGGGGTCGCATCACCGTTCCAGGAACGCTCGGCGGCATGCCGGTCAGCGCGGAGCCGTGCGTGGATGCGAGCACTTCCGGCACGGAGCGGACTACGCCACAGGGGACATCCGCTCTCTCGAGCGCACCGACCCACAGGCCGGCCGTGCGTTCCGAAATGCGCTCGCCCATGATGCGCACGACACGATCTCGCTCGGCCAGCCGACCAGCATTCGTGCGGAGGGCAGCGTCCGCCGCAAGCGCGCCGAGCTCCAATGCGGTGGCGCATGCCACCCACTGTCGGTCGCTCCCGACGGCGATCACCAGCGCCCGGTCCGCTGCGTGGAACAGCTGATAGGGAACGAGGTTCGCGTGCGCGTTGCCCCACCGCGACGGCGCGTGTCCCGAGACGAGCGTGTTCTGTGCGACGTTCAGCAATGCGGCCTCCGCACTGTCCCGGAGCGACACATGAACCTGTCGACCCAAGCCGGTACGCGCGCGCGCGACGAGTGCCCCGAGCACGGCGATGGCGGCGTCCTTGCCGGCGATCACGTCGGCCAGCGCGATGCCATGTTTCATCGGCGCTCCGTCTGGCTCACCGGTGATCGACATCCACCCCGACTCGGCCTGCACGACGAAATCGTATCCGGGGCGAGTCGACGCGAGTCCGAAGCCGCTGATGGTGCACCAGATCAGGGATGGAGTTGCGAGGCACATCGCTGCCCGATCGAGACCTCGACGCTGGAGCGAACCCGGCCGGAAGTTCTCCACGACCACGTCTGCCTCGACCGCGAGCGATCGAATCAGGGCGACATCGGACGGCTGGTCGAAGTCTGCCGTCAGTCCAAGCTTGTTCCGATTGACGCTCAGATAGTAGGCGCTCATTCCCCGATCGTCGAACGGAGGACCCCACCCGCGGGTCTCGTCGCCTTCATGAGTCCGCTCCACCTTGATTACCGAAGCGCCCAGATCACCCAGCATCATTCCGCAGAGTGGTCCGGCAAGAACTCGGCTCAGCTCAAGAACTTTGACGCCACTAAGCATAGTGTGTCTTTGTGATGTAGAGTTGCTGATCAGAAAGCTGGCAATTCCGTGGGGGTCGGTATTCGCGTAGCAGTGCGGCGAGCCGGGCGAAACGCTCTCGCAACGCGTGATGCGCCTTGCGTAGCTGCTGAAAAATCATATACTTGCCGCCACAAACCGGGCGCAATGTCCCGGCCGGCCAAGTTAGCGCGTCGCGGCGCGGCCTTCAATGAACGGGGAGTCCCTCCCCTGGAGCACGGGAACGGACCGGGCATGGTGGACAAGGACGAGACGACCGAGGAGACACCGGCCGCTCCGGCCGCCCCCGCGCCACGTCGCGGACCGGGTCATCGCGGTGCGGACATGCGCGACACGGTGGCAGAAATGGCCGAGCGCGCGCAGCTGATCAGTCAGGAGGCTGGCAGCAAGGTCTCCGCCGCCATGAAGGACGTCATCAGCGCCGCGGCAGGGCTGGCCGGATTCGCCATCGAAAGCGCTCGGGACCTGGTACAGTACATGGTTCGTCGCGGCCAGATGACGCAGGAGGAAGCCGACAAGCTGATCCGCGAGGCGGAGGACGCGCACGGCAAGAAACCCGCGAGCGAGAAGATCCGCCCCACGGCATCGAAAATCGCCGCCGACAAGGCTGCGATCGACAAGGCGGCGCGCGACGCGGCCAATGCCGCCGCCGCGTTGATCGCACCTCCGCAGCGTCCCGGTGCCTTCTCCCTCCGCACCGGCGGACCACGTCCGGTCGTCAAGCCGTTGGCCGACGCGCCTGCTGCGTCCCTCACCCCGACGCCAGCCGCACCGACCAAGGCCTCGATGGCTCCGGCCGGCCCTGCGTCGAAGCCATCGGTCAAGCCGAGACCAAAGCCACCGGTGAGATCGGCGGCTCCCGCACGCAAAGTCAGTGGCAAGCCGGTTCCCAAAGTTGCCGCCAGGCCGGCGGCAAAGGCGCCGGCGAAGGGCAAGGCCTCCAAGCCAGCGGCCAAGTCGGGATCGGCACGCTCCGGGGCGAAGTCGTCGTCCAGACCGGCCCCGACGAGCAAGAGCAAGCCCGCCACCAAGAAGAAGCGGTAGCGGCGTGCGGCAGTCGGCCGCACGCGGTGTCCCCCGGCTGTTGACCGGACGCGCGCCCCCCCCCCTCGACTTCGGCGGCGGATGGACCGACGTGTCGCCGTACTGCGATGAAGAGGGAGGCGCCGTCTGCAACATCGCGATCGCGCGATACGCAATCGCGAACGTTGCCATCGGTCTCACGACCACACCTCTCGAGGCGCATGATCCGCTCGTCCGCGCCGCGCTCCTGCGCGCCGGAGTCACCAAGGCGACGGCGAGCGTGTCGAGCGACGTGCCCGTTGGTTCCGGTCTCGGGGGATCCTCGGCTGCAGGCGTCGCACTCGCCGGCACACTGGCCGCGCTCGGAGGAGAATCGCTCGACCCCGCCGCGCTTGCGGAGCGAAGTCGACGGACCGAGGTGGAGGACCTGGGATTGGCGGGCGGATTCCAGGATCACTACGCCGCTTCCTTCGGGGGGGCGCTCCTCCTCACCTACGATGGTTGCATCGGCGTCGAGTCGCTCGCGCCGTCGGCCGCAACCTGCGAGGCGATCGCGCGACGCGGCGTGCTGCTCTACACGGGTGTCTCACGCATCTCGGCCAGCACCATCACCGCGGTGTCCGACGCCTACCGGGCGCGCGATCATGACGTCTGCGCCGCGCTCGCGCGCATGAAGTCGCTCGCCGTCGCCATGGCAGCGTCGCTGCGGGCTGGCGACGTGGATGCGCTGGGAGCGCAACTCGCGGAGCATTGGGTCCACCAGCGCGCATTGCATCCCACCATCACCACGGAGCGCATCGAGGCGATCGGTCACGCCGCCGCACGGTCGGGTGCACTGGGCATGAAGGCGCTCGGTGCATCCGCTGGCGGCTGTGTGCTCGTGATTGCCCGGGAGGGTCGTGAAGGGGAGGTGGCACGCGCCATCGCGCCGTTCGGAGAACGCCTGCACTTCACGATCGATCATCTGGGCTTCGACCTCGTGCCGGCACTCATTCCCTCGGGCGGGCCGGAGGCATGACCACCGCGATCGTCGCGGGTGATGCCCGGGCGCTCGCTCGTGCGCTCGTGCGGATCGACTCACGCAATCCGTCCCTCGTTGCGAGTGCGCCGGGTGAGCATGCCTGCGCCGTGATGTTGCGAGCCGTGCTCGATGCGTGGGGATTCCGCACGGAATTACAGGACGCCGCGCCTGGCCGGCCCAACCTCGTGGCGCGCATCGGAGGCGGCAGCGCCGGCGCGAGCAGCCGCTCGCTCATGTTCAACGGCCACCTCGACGTCGTCGGCGTCGAGGGCATGGTGCATCCGCCATTCGCCGGCGACGAACGTGACGGCCACCTGTACGGCCGTGGCGCGGCCGACATGAAGGGTGGCATCGCGGCAATGTGCGCCGCGGCACTGCAGGCCTCGATGGCCGGTGCCCCCGGCGAGATCATCATCGCTGCCGTGGCCGACGAAGAGTACGAGAGCTTCGGCACGCGCGTGCTGATCGAGCGCGGCGTTCGCGCCGACGCGTGCATCGTGACCGAGCCGACGCGGTTGGCGATCATGCCGGCGCATCGCGGGTTCGTGTGGCTGGAGGTGGAGATCGCCGGACGCGCCGCGCACGGCAGCCGGTGGGACATCGGCGTCGACGCCATCCGGCATGCCGGACTCCTCCTCGCCGAACTGGACGCCTGCGACGCGACCGTCCTGCCGACGCGCACCCATGCGCTCCTGGGACGCGGTTCGCTGCACGCCTCGCTCATCGAGGGCGGGATCGGGATGTCCACGTATCCCGATCGCTGCATCCTCAAACTCGAGCGGCGTACCATCCCGGGCGAGACGGCCCGGGACGCCGTGCGCGAAGTCCGGGAGGCATGCGATCGCATTCAGGCCCGTCGCTCGACCTTTTCGGCGGAGGTGCGACTGCTCGTGAGCCAGGGACCGAGTGACGTCGCTGTCGACACGCCAGTGGTGGTGACGCTCGGCGACGCACTGCGCGCAAGCGGAGAGCCCGTGGCCGTGGAGGGAATGTCGGCCTGGACGGACGCCGCTCTACTGAACGATGCCGGCATTCCCGCAGTGTGCTTCGGACCGGGTGACATTTCGCTCGCGCATGCGGCCGAGGAGTACATTCCGCTGGACGAGATCGATCGCGCGACCGCCGTGCTCGCGTCGTTCGCGGGGCGCTGGTGCGCCTGACTGCCCCTGCTCCTCCGAGTCGCCCGATGCCACGACCTCAACGAGTCACGCAGCTCAGCGCCGCGCAGTACGATGCGCTCGAACGCGCGATCGCCGATCGACGGCGACTGTCGGTGTGGCGGCGGGGTAGCGAGTTTCTCATCGTGGTGGACCGGCTGCGCGTGACCGGTGGTCGCGAGGCGCTCGAGGCGCATCATCCCACGACGGGCGACCGGCTCACGCTGTACATCGACGAGCTCGAGGGCATCGAGGTCGTGGGGTGAGCGAACGTGACCCCGTGCTCCACGCCCTTCCGCTCGTCGCGGTGTACGCCGATGAATCGTGTCTCGGCAATGGCCGCGAGGGCGCCAACCCCGGCGGCGCTGCGGGTGTCATCGAATACCTCAATCCCGCGACGGACCGTCTCACCCGATGGGACTACTGGATCTCCGAACCCGGCACGACCAACAACCGGATGGCACTGCGCAGCGCGATCGAAGCGATGCGGGTCGTCGGACGGAAAGGGGGACGGTTCCGTGTGCTGTTCACGAGCGACTCGCAGTATCTCGTGAAGGGAATGAGCGAGTGGGTACACGGCTGGGCGAAGCGAGGTTGGCGTCGTACGGGCGGTGCCATCGAGAATCTGGAGTTGTGGCAGGAGCTGGTCGACGAGGCCGACGTGCATCGCGTCCAGTGGCAGTGGGTTCGAGGTCACGCCGGTCATCCACAAAACGAGTACGCCAACGATCTCGCCGTCGGCGCGGCGAAGGCGCAGTCAAGCTCGGACGGCGCACGCACGTCGGGCTTCGACGCATGGCTGGAGGCGCAGCGTGCGAAATTGCGCGTGACGATCGAACCCGCCGCCTTCCCGTCAGGGCGCCCGTTCACCCCGGCACAGCGGCTGTTTCGCGCTTGAGCGGCATTTTCCATGGACAACATCTAGCGACATGACCGACCTGCTCGACTATCTGCGCCCCGTCCTGTCATTCCTCGTGCGGCACGGATGGACTCGATCGACGGCCAGGTTCGATCAGTTGGCGGACATCACGCGCGTTTCGAGGATCAGTGATGGATGACGTCGAGCGGATGTACCGGCATCTGGTGCACATCATACGGACGAAATTCACGCCGATGTTGTCGCAGCCGTTCGAGGTGGGTGAGCTGTTCCAGACCATACTGCCTTATAGACTGCACCGTCGCGAGCTGGGCCTGCAGTCGAATCAGGATTACGAACTGGCCCTGCTGGAGCTGCTCGGCGGCTCTCGCGGCTATCTCGTGGTCGACGACCGGATGCGCGATGCCCTCGCGGCGCAGTTGGCCGCGCCGGTGCCCGACCCGTCGGTGATCCGTGAATTCGCCACGGCACACGTGGCGCTCGCGCCGGAATGGCTGCACCTGCTCGAATCGCAGGCGCGCGCTTCGGGGGCGCAGGGCACGGTGGGGACGCCCACGCCCGCTCGGTCTCCAATCTTGCACCGCACCGGGAGCGGATCGTTCCCCACCGCCGGGGTGCCGGCGGCGAGTACCGCAGCTCCGTTCGAGACGGGTCCGCGCCGCACGGCCAAGCCCATCCCCGTTGCCGAGGGTGATCTCTGCACCTTCTGCAATGGCGAGTTGCCACTGGGGCGCGACATCAGCTTCTGTCCGCACTGCGGCCAGGATCTCACCGTGGTCCACTGCCCAGCCTGTGGGAGCGAGCTGGAGCGAGCATGGAAGTTTTGCGTCACCTGCGGGCGATCATCCGGCGACAGATGAGCACGGACAGCGCACAGCGGCGCGTCGCTTGCGACAGTCGGCCCCGACCCGCAGTCCTCACGTACTTCATCCCGACATCCATGGATCGCTCCTTCCCGCGTCATCTCCGGGTCCCGCGTCTCGCGCTCGCGGCGCTCGTGCTGGCCGGCGCATGTGCCGGTGGTGTTGCACCCTCCTCCACGCCGGCTCCGGATCCCACGGGGACGCCTCGCTCGTCGCCATCGGGCCCGATGCCACTCGTCGATGCGGCCTGGCCGACCCGTATGCGAGAGCACGTGGATCTGTGGCTGCACGCATACGCCGTGCTGACGCCGGATACGACGCTGGTGCCCTACTTCCGCCGAGGATATGTCGAGCGTGTCGCCGGCGTGCGACGACAGCGCAGTGTGACGACGCAACTCGACGCCAACCGGTCGACACTCGTGCAGCGCTTCGGAGTGAATCCGTCGCTCGCGACGAGTGGCCAGTTTCTGCCTCTGTATTTCGAGTCGTGGGAGCAGATGCGGGTGGAGATCGAGCGGTTCATTCGCGCGGGCGGCAATCCCGGCGCGGCGACCGATCCGAGCGCCCGGAGTTACCTCGCGCTGCTCGGCGGCATGTTTCCGAGCATCGCCGATCGCGAGTGGCTTCGGCTCTTCTCCGCAAGCGTGGACGATGAGAGCCGCCGCTTCTATCACGACTACTGGACGGGCGAGACACGTGCACGTGCATCCGTGGGCGGGCGCGTCGACACGCTCTGGCAGCGGCAGTGGCGACCGGCGCTGACGCGCTTCCTCAACAACACGCAGCAGCAGAGCGGCGAGTTGTATCTCTCGCTCCCGCTCGGCGGTGAAGGCCGGACGATTCACTTCGGGAAGCAGCAGAATGCGGTCGCCGTGCCTTTTCCCGAGGAACGCGACCAGGCGGACGTGGTCCTGTATGTGTTCGCGCACGAGATCGCGGGCGCGGTCGCCAACGCGGCCATCGACGACAACACGACGCCGGCTGATCGCCGCAGCGGCACGACCTCCCGCTACGAGCAGTCGGCTGCCGTTCGCGCCGGCGCGCTGTTGCTGGAGCGAACCATTCCGGCCGTCGTCCCGGGGTACATGCGGTACTATCTCCAGCAGACGGGACGCACGCCGCCCTCGGACCCGCGCACGATGTTCGCACAGGTGTTCGCGGTGCCGGAGTCGGTGCGCGACGCGATCACTCGGCAGCTCGAGGTCATCCTCGGCGGGATCTGACGACTCTCGCGCATTAGCTTTCGTGAATGCCCGAGTCTCGTTCCAACCTGCCCGCCCGGATCGACCGCGCTGCGGTCGATCGCATTCTGGCGCGCGCGCTGGAGCTCCAGGCTGACATTCCGTCCGATGGCCAGGGCCAGCTCACGGAAGCGCAGTTGCTCGATCTCGCGAAGGAGGTGGGACTCGATCCCACGAACCTCCAGCAAGCGCTGGCCGAAGAGCGCACGCGCGTCGCGGTGCCTGAGGAACTTGGACTCCTCGCCTCGCTGTACGGTGGCGCGGCGGCGAGCGCGCAGCGGACGGTCGGGGGAACGCCCGCACAGGTGCTCAAGGCGCTCGACGACTGGATGCAACGGCAGGAATGTCTCGCCGTGCAGCGTTATTTCAGCACGGAGCGCGTGGTGTGGGAGGCGCGGCGCGGGATGATGGGCAGCCTGCGTCGTGTGGTGAGCGGCCAGGGTCTCGCGCTCGCGCGTGCGACCGACGTGTCGGCCACCGCCATCGCCGTCGATCCCACTCACGTGCTCGTGCGGCTCGATGCGCGACTGGCCGGCTATCGCCGCCTCATGCTGAACCAGAATGTCACCGTGGCTGGTGCTGGCGTGGTGGTGGGCGGCGTACTCGCGGTGCTCAGCTTTCCCCTCCTCGCCGCCGCCGCGCCCGCGCTCCTCCTTGCCCCGGCCGCGTTTGCCGCCGGGCGCGCCTCGCATCAGCGCACCGTCTCGCGCGCGCAACTCGCACTGGAGCAGGTGCTCGATCGGTTGGAGCGTGGCGAAGCAGGTCGGCCCCCGACACTGCTCTCCATGCTCGCCGCCGCGGTGTCGCGTCGGCCGTAACGCGCGCGCTACCTGATGCCCGCGACGACGAACGGGCGTCGCATCGCACGGTCGGCCAGCCACCCGAGCGCGCGATTGCTCAGGATCAGCATGAAGCCGATCACGGTGAGCGACTTCACCTCACGGCGCGAGATCTTCACCACTTCGCGCCGGGCCAGCGAATACGGCGCTCGCGTCAGATCGCGCAGGGTGGCGCAGGCGAAGAGCAACGGCAGCACGCAGAACAGCCGGATGGCGACAGCGCGGCGAGGGATGAGCAGCAGGTACGTGCGCGCGCCTTCCAGGTCGCGATGCGCCAGCGCGACGAGCGTCTCGATGGCCGCGCTCGTTCCTCCAACGCGCTCGGCATCCAGGATCTCCGCGTGACTGCTGCCATGCTCTCGCAGCAGCGCCTCGGGGATGTAGATCGAATTCTCATGCTGCGCATCCGTCGCCACGTCCTTCAGGATGTTGACGGTCTGAAGCCCTTCGGCGAACGCACGGCACCACTCGCGCAGCACCCGATACCGTCGCTCACCGATGCTCGGAGCATGTTCGTGCCACAAGTCGGTGAGGAGATACCCGACCGTGCCAGCAACGTAGTAGCAATACTCGCGGTACTCCTCGATGGTCTGGATGCGGATCCCGTGCGGGTAGCGGAGCACGAACGTCCGCATGCCGGCGATCATCTCACCCACCCATCGGCGCACGTGCACCTGCGTCGCTGCCGGCAGGGATCTGTAGAGCGTGAATACGAGGTGGCTGTTTCGGGTGAGCCGCACGTGGGCGGGCTCTCCGGCGATCGAAACCACGCGGGATGGAAACGCGTCCGCCGCCGCCGCATCGTCGAAGCAGCGCAGCAACTGGTCCAGCAGCGCCGCTTTTGCGCCAGCAGGCGCCACCGGCTCGTCCTCGAGCGTGTCGGCGATTCGACACAAGAGGTAAGCCGCGAGGACCGCTCGGCCGAGCTCACCCGGCAGCACGCGAATGCTCAGCGCGAACGTGCGCGACACCTCGGGAAGGATGTCTCGCCCGAAGCGCTCCGCGTCCGCCAGTCGATCGGCATCCCTCGTCGCCGGCTCCTGCATTGGCTCCTTCCCCCGCATTAGACTACTCGGCACCAGTGCAAGATAACCCGGGCGTTCCTGCTCCCCTACCGTCCGACGGATATCGCGGCGTGTTTCGCGACGATCCGTCCGCGCGCGCGGTCTACAGCGAGGCGGCGGGAATCGCGAGGATTCTTCCGCGTGCTGTCGCCGTCCCCGTGGACGCCGACGATGTCGTCGCACTCGTGCGGTGGGCCGCGCGCACTGACACTCCACTCGTGCCCCGCGGATCCGGCAGCAGCATGGCAGGCGGCGCGATCGGCGACGGCGTGATCGTGGACCTCAGCCGCTTCATGACCCTCGGTCCCGTGGACGTCGCGACGCGCACCATCCGCTGCGGCCCCGGTACGTTGCGCGACGCGGTGGATGCGAGGGCGCGCGCGGCCGGCCTGTGCTTTCCCGTCGATCCGTCCAGCGGTGCGTACTGCACCGTCGGAGGCATGGCCTCCACCAACTCGGCGGGGGCACACACCCTTCGTTACGGCGCCATGCGTGGCTGGGTGGAAGCGCTCGACTGTGTCTTCGCCGACGGGTCGCGCGCGCTGATCCGTCGCGGCAGCGCTCCGCCGGACGTCGCGCCGATCCGCCGGTTCCTGGCGCAGTCCACAGCGCTTCTCGCGGCCGAAGCGCGCACTCCGTCGACGCACACTGGCGTGCGCAAGGAATCGTCGGGTTACGGACTCGCCAGCTTCGCCCACTCCGGCGAGTTGGTGGATCTCCTCGTGGGCAGCGAGGGCACGCTCGCGATCATCGTCGGTCTCGAGCTGAGGCTGATGCCGCTCCTCCCCGCGACGTCGAGCGTGCTCGGCGCCTTCGCGACGCTGGACGATGCCGTCCGCGGTGCCGGCAGCGCGCGCATGGCCGGAGCGAGCGCGTGCGAACTGCTCGATCGCACGTTTCTCGACGTGGCTCGGCGCGGGGGCGCGCCCGTGCCGGTGCCGGAAAGTGCGGAGGCCGTTCTGCTGGCCGAGGTGGAGGGCGCCAGCGCGGATGAGGCGCATGCAGTCGCACGGGAGCTGGCCGCGCAATTCCGTGCGGCCGGCGCGACCGACGTGGTGCTCGCACTCGACTCCGCCACGGAAGCGGCGATGTGGGAGCTCCGACACGCCGCCAGTCCGATACTCAGCCGCCTCGACCCCTCGCTCAAGTCGATGCAGTTCATCGAGGACGGATGCGTTCCGCCCGAGCGTCTCGCCGACTACGTACGTGGCGTGCGCGCCGCGCTCGACCGGCAGGGAATACGCGGAGTCATCTTCGGGCATGCCGGCGATGCCCACGTGCACGTGAATCCGCTCGTGGACCTGCGCGATCCGGACTGGCGCATCCGTGTCGATGCATTGCTCGTCGAGGTCACGGCCCTCTCCGCGAGCTTGGGCGGCACCCTGGCGGGCGAGCACGGGGATGGACGACTGCGCGCCCCGCTGCTCGCGCAGGTCTGGCCACCCGAGACGCTCGAACGATTCGCGGCCGTCAAGCGGGCGTTCGACCCGCACGCGTTGCTCAATCCCGGGGCGAAGATCGCGACGCCGGGAGCCCGCGCGGTGGATCAGGTGAAGTACGATCCCGCCCTGCAACCTCTGCCGTCCGATGCGAGACGCGTGCTGGCTCGTGTGGAGCACGAGCGGGCATACGCACGCTTTCGTCTCGAGCTCCTCGATGACACGGGCGATGCGGAGGCGCCGCGGCTCGACTCCCGATCGAGCGACGCCTAGTTTTCGCGACGCCTAGCTGGTGCTCGCAACCGAGTCCTCTCGCCCCACACATGACTGCTCCTGCCGCCGTCGCCCCGCGCCTGTTCCACGAACCCCGCATCACGGTGCTGTCCCGGCCCGCATTCACCACCCCCGAGCACCTCGCCGTCGCGTGGACCGGCGAGAGCACCGACGGAGAGCGGCTCGCCGAGTTCGCCGGGCGACTGTGCTACATGAGCCAGCACAACCCCGCCAACCGCTCGACGAGAGACTACCTGGAGAACATCAAGAAGCAGGGCCACGGCAGCGTCCTCGAGCACGCGAACTACTCGTTGCTGCTGGAGGGCGTCAGTCGCTCCCTCACCCACGAGCTGGTGCGCCATCGCGCGGGCTTCGCCTACTCCCAGCTGTCCCAGCGTTACGTGGACGAGAGCGAGGCGAGCTTCGTCGTTCCGCCAGCGGTGGCGGGAGATGAGGCGCTCGAGTCGGCGTGGCGAGCCCAGATCGAGAGCGCGCAGTCGGCGTACGTGGCGCTGGTGGCGCAGCTCATGGAGCGATACGGCTGGGTCGCGGACAAGGTCCACCGCCGGAAGATGGCGCGGGAGGCAGCGCGAGGCGTCCTCCCCAATTCCACGGAGACGAAGATCGTCGTCACCGGAAACGCACGTGCGTGGCGTACGATGCTGGAACTCCGCTCCAGCGAAGGAGCAGAACTGGAAATTCGCCGCGCTGCCGTCTCCATCATCCGCATCCTCCAGGGGGAAGCGCCGGGCTTCTTCTCCGACTTCGAGGTCTACATGGCTGCGGATCGCCGAGAGGCGGCGAGGATCGGCTACCACAAGGTTTGAAAATTTCTACGTGAAGCGGAGAGATTTTCATTGCGCGAAAAATCTCGCGTCCCTATCTTCGCCCCACGTCGTGCGTGGCGTAGCTCTTGCCCGCGTGCGTGTTCAACGGAGTGACCGCACCGAGCGGTTTCGCTCCCCGCCGCGGGACCCATCACAAGGGACGGGATGACGCGCATCGGTTTCGCGTACAATCAGAAGCCCGAGCCAGTGGCTACGTCGGCGACCGAGCCGGCGGGCACGGAGGAGGAGCCGCCCAGTAGCAACGGAGCCGCGACACTCGTCGCCCCCGTCTCCGCCCCCGACGACGAATACGCGGAGTGGGATTCGGCCGAGACGATCGCGGCGGTCGAGCGGGCACTTGCTCGGCACGGCGAGGTGATCCGGCTCGAGGCGACGGACGACTTCCCCCAGCGGCTGCGCGATGCGCGCCCCGACATCGTCTTCAACATCGCCGAAGGATTGCGCGGGCCGAATCGCGAGGCCCACGTCCCGGCGATCTGCGAGTTCTACGGGATTCCCTACTCCGGGAGCGACCCGTTCACGCTCGCCCTCTGTCTCGACAAGTCACGCACGAAGGAGATCCTCCGGGCGCACGACGTCCAGACCGCCGACTGGTGGCTCGTGCGATCGACGAGCGACCTCGAGACGCTCGCGGCACGTCCGCTGACTTTTCCGCTGTTCGCGAAGCCAGTGCACGAGGGATCGTCCAAGGGGATCACCGAGCGCAATCTCGTCGAATCGGCCGACGCGCTCGCGCCCATCGTGCTCGAGCTGCTGGACCGATATCAGCAGCCCGTCCTCGTGGAAGCCTTCCTGCCGGGAGCCGAATTCACCTGCGGCGTGCTGGGCAACGGGAGCGAGGCCGTGGTGCTGCCGCTCGTCGAACTGAATTTCAAGGCGCTTCCCGCTGGCGCGCTGCCGATTTACGGCTTCGAGGCGAAGTGGCTGTGGGACCGGCCCGAGAATCCGCTCGAGATGTTCCAGTGTCCGGCTCCCATCCCCGATGCGCTGCGTTCGGAAATCGAGTCGGTCGTCCGGCGCGCGTACATGGCGCTGGGCTGCCGCGACTGGTCACGTGTCGACGTGCGGCTCGACGACCGTGGAGTGGTGAACGTGGTCGAGGTGAACCCGCTCCCGGGGATCCTGCCCGATCCCGCGGACAATTCCTGCCTGCCCAAGGCGGCTCGTGCGGCGGGTCTCGAGTACGATGAGCTGATCGGCGCCTGCCTCAGGGCTGCGGCCGAGCGTCACGGCGTCGCCCTGGTCGGACGCGCAGCGTGAAGGTCGGCATCCTGTTCGACGGTGCGAGCGCTTCGTCGCCCGATCAGCTGATCGTGGAGACGGTGAACGCCGTGGCCGCTGAACTGGCGAGCGAGGGCAACGAGATCATCCGCATTCCCGCGAGTCCGGATGCTCGGTGGATCGACAAGCTGCGACGCGCGCGCGTCGACCTCGTCTTCAACCTCTGCGAATCCATCGACGGCGTCGCCGTACTCGAGCCGCCCGTCATCTCCGTGCTCGAGCTGCTCAAGATTCCCTACAGTGGAAGCTCGAGCTGGACGACATCGCTCTGCCTCCGGAAGCATGTCGCCAACGCCGCGCTCGAGCGCGCGGGCCTGCCCGTACCCAAGTTCGCACTCGTGCGTCGAGGCGGCGCCATTCCGGCCGTCGGGTTTCCGGCGATCTGCAAGCCCGCCGCCGAAGACGCGTCGATCGGCGTCGAGCAGCGATCCGTGGTCCGCACCACCCGTCAGCTCACGGAACGCGTGGGCGCCATGCTCGAGCGCTGGGACGAAGTGCTGGTCCAGCGGTACGTCGAGGGGCGCGAAGTCAATGTCGCGATCCTGGGTGACGCGGTACTGCCGATCGCGGAGATCGACTTCGGCCGCATGCCCAAGGGGATGTGGCGGATCGTGACGTACACGTCCAAGTGGGAGACCGGCTCCGACGAGGATCTCGGCGCCGCGCCACGGTGTCCCGCGCGCCTGCCGGCCGGCGTCGCCGCACAACTGCGTCGTGTCGCCGTGGCCTCATGGCGGCTCGTGGGCGGATCGGGGTATGGCCGCGTGGACATGCGGATCGACGATCGCGGTCGACCGTGGATTCTCGAGGTGAATGCCAACCCCGACATCGCTCCCACGGCGGGCTTTGCGCGCATGGCGCGCATCGCCGGCATCGAGTACGGCGCGCTCGTGCGCCAGATCTGCGAACTCGGGCTCGAGCGCTCGCGCCACGAGGGGACGACGGCGGAGCACTGGGCGATGGCGCAGCGCCTCTCGGGCGTGACGATGGCGCCGGTGGGACTGGACCTCTTTGCTGGCGAGGCGTAGCGACGATGCACATCGGCGGGCTGCGAATCGGCGACCGTGCGCGCCTGGCCGAATTGCTGGTGGATACCGGTGCCTTTCACGCCGACGAAGTGGACGTCGCCCTCGCGTTGTTCGATCTCACGCACGGTGGGAGCGCCAGTGGCGCGAACGATGCCTCGGTCGACTACGAGTTCGTCGGCGCGTTCGACGGGGACCAGCTGGTCGGGTACGCATGCTTCGGAGCGACACCGGCCACGGAGGGGACGTACGACCTCTATTGGCTCGCGGTCGATCCCGTCGCGCAGGGAGGCGGTGTCGGACGCGCGCTCGTTCGCGAAGTGGAAACGAAACTGGCGGGCAGGGGTGGTCGTCTGCTCGTCGTCGAGACGTCGTCACGCCCCGACTATGGCGGCAGCAGGACATTCTATGCGCGCAGTGGCTACGTGGAAGCAGCTCGCGTGCGCGATTTCTACGCTCCGGCAGACGACCGGATTCTTCTCACCACACGGCTCACCACACGAGACGGCGGAGTTGCGACGCGATGAGTGACTGGCAGAAAGTTCTGAAGGACGACAGCATCAGCACGCTCGAAGGACTTCGAGCGTACGTCGCCGAGCGGTTCGGCGAGGATGCCGCGGAACGGGAGATCGACGTGGAGGCGCTCCGCCCCGCGTTCGACAATTTCCAGATGCGCATCACGCGCGAGTCCCTGTCGCAGATCCGCGAGGTCGGGGACGCGAACTGGAATCAGTTCATCCCGTCCGTCCAGGAACTCGAGATCGTCGACGGCGTGATCGATTCGCTCGACGAGGACGGCGACTCGCCGGTGCCGAACATCACGCACCGCTATCCGGACCGTGCCCTCTTCCTCGTCAGTCCGGTGTGCGCGAGCTACTGCCGCTTCTGCACCCGCCGGCGCAAGGTCGGTGACCCCGAGAAGATCTCGCTGCGGGAGTACGAGTCGGCGTTCCAGTATCTCGCCGCTCACACCGAGATTCGCGACGTCATCCTCTCGGGCGGCGACCCGATGATGCTGAGCGACTCGCGGCTCGAGTACATCTTCCAGCGCCTGCGCGCCATTCCGCACATCGAGATCATCCGGCTGGGCAGCCGGATCACCTCGCACCTGCCGGAGCGCGTCACGCCCGAGTTCTGCGAGATGGTGCAGAAGTATCACCCCATCTTCATGAACACCCACTTCAACCACCCGAGCGAGCTGACGCCCGCCGCCGTGGCCGCGCTCGATCGGCTCAGCCGAGCGGGGATTTCGCTCGGTTGCCAGACCGTCCTCCTGAAGGGCGTCAACGACGATCCGCACATCATGATGGCGCTCATGCACGCCCTGCTGCGAGCGCGTGTGCGGCCGTACTACATCTACATGGCCGACCAGGTGGCTGGCGGCGAGCATTTCCGCACGACGGTGCAGAAGGGGCTCGAGATCATCCAGGCGCTGCGGGGCTGGACGTCTGGACTGGCCGTGCCGCAGTTCGTGATCGACGCGCCTGGCGGCGGCGGCAAGGTGCCCCTGCTTCCGGAGTATGTCGAGGAGATCACCGAGGACGAAGTGGTCTTCCGGAACTATGAAGGCAAGCGTTTCACCTACAAGCAACCCAGACAGCTCGTGCCGGCGTCGGCGCCCGGCATCGCTGCCGAGGCGCATGACGTCGTGCCGATCGCCGCTGGCAAGGCGGCCAAGAAGAGTCGCGCCGCGCGCCAGCGGAAATCGATGAACGGATAGCCGGACGGACATCGGCACTTCGAGGGGCACACCCCGCCGCTCGCGGAGTGGCC
>JAJAYP010000030.1 GCA_026786185.1 Gemmatimonadaceae bacterium | reverse complement strand
GATCGATCCCGCGCACCGCGCCGGCGGACTCTCCGGCGTGCTGTATGGTCTCACCGCCTTTCTCCTGTTCGCGCGCCGCCGCCTGCGTCCGCTCTGGGTGAGCAACGTCACCCAGGTGCCGGCGGTGTTCGGGATGGTGAGCGAAAGCTTCCATGATGTCTATCCCACGTCCGACGTGCAACGCCGGCAGAGCTACGACCACCTGCATCTCGCGCGACAGATCATGCAGCACCGCCGCGTGTTCGGCACGAGCGAAGCAGCCGAGTACGACGAAGCGCGCGCGGTGATCCGCGACGCGTACACCGGGGGATCGGACAACCTGAAGAAGGCGTACGACGAAACGGCGAAGCATCGGCACGACCCCCACAACGAAACCTGCCGTCGCACACTCGACTACGAGCGGGGTGACGATTTTCTGCAGATCGGCCAGGTGACACTATCCGCAGCGCGCCGGTTCTTCACGCGCTCGTCGGGAGGCGTGTCGCCCGTGGGCATCTCGCTCAAGTTCGGCCTCCTCGCGCTGGAAGGGCTCGTGGCACCCGTGATCCAGTGGTTCGCCGCGGACACCCCGATGGGCGATCTGCGCCCGGCGCGCAACACGACGCGGAGCGCGCGTCGCGTGCTCGGCGAATGACCACGTGATCGCGTTTCCGCTGGACCTCATCACCGCGCGCACGCCTGCCGAATCGGTGGACGTGCTGGTGACATGGGTAGGAGCCGTGACGCTGTTCCGATATCAAATCGCGCTCGGGCGCCGACAGGAGCGCAGCGTACTCGAGCGACGGACCGGCTACCTCGTGGCCGTGCTGGCGATGCTGTTCTTTCTGCGAGGCTTCGCGTGGATCAATCCGGGACAACGCTGGCTCGGCGCCGTCATGCTGCTACCGGCGACGATGCTGCCCCTCGCCATGACGCTGTTCGTCGAGGGGCTGCTACGTCGTCATGTACCTGGCTGGGTGAAGTGGCTCGCCGTCACGGCGACGACCGCTGCAGCGACCACGACGCTGGTCGTTCGCGCGTACAGCGCAGACGATCCGCTTCCCAACTACGTGCTGCTCGCCTCGCTCCTGCTCACGATGGGAGTGCTGGGCATCGTCGTCGAACGGCGCGATCGAACGAGCTTGTCGCGAGGCGAGAACGGGCTGGTACGTGCCGTCCTGCTGGTGACCTTCTTCGCGTTGCCGCTGGTCGCCACCGATTTCCGGTTCGACATCGGCTGGCCCACCCCACGGCTCGGGACCATCGGGACCCTGCTGTTCTGCTACACGCTGCTCCGGCGTCCGCACGAACACGTGCGGATCGTGTGGTGGCTGCGCGACGTGGGGCGCCTGCTGCTCCGTGCCGGCCTGGTGTGCGCGCTGCTGCTCGTGGCGCTCCGCACCGCGCCGCGCGACGTGCTTCCACCGCTCATCGCGCTCACCACCGCACTCGTGCTGGCGGGCGCGATCGGCGACCGGCTGACGCAGCTGCGTGCGTCGCGAGCCGACGTGGCGCTGCTGCGCTGGCTCGCCCGATCACCCGCAACTTCGCTGCACGGATTCGTGCGAGATCTGCGTCACCTGCCGCTCACCGCGGACGCACTGGTGATTGGCCACGACGATCTCACGCCGTACGACCACGACGCCATCCGCGCGACACTCGGGACGCGGAAGCCGGTGCACTCGCTCGCACGATTGCGGGAGGAGCGCGCGGCGAACACCGAAGGACGAGCGGCGGTGGCGCGCGGCGCCGACCAGCTCACCGATCTGCTGGAGCGTACGGAGATGACGCACGTCGCACTGCTGTCGAATCAGCCACTGCGCCTGCTGCTCGCGAACATTCCGGAGTTGCCGGGGGCCGCGGATGCCGAGCTGGCGCTGGGTGCGGTGGTGCGCCAAGGTCAGCTCGCCGTCGCCACAGAGAGTGCGGCGGCGGGAGATCGCACCCGCGGTTAGCGTCTCGCCACGTCAGGGAATGAGAATCGCCAGCTGGCGGCACGCGGTGACGACGGCGGGGTGATCGCGCGTCAGCACCTCGGGCGACCCCCTCTCGAGCCGGGCGAACGGGACGCGCGCGAGGAACAACACCACCGCGTGCCAGTCGCCGCTCAGCCGCGACCACCATCGCAGGCCGGTGGCGCCCTCGTCGAACAACCGTGCGGCGATGGCGCGCGTGCGCGCGCGGTCGTCGCTCGCGACGTCGCTCGGGCGCAGCGAGAGCGCACTGAGTCGCGCCGGATCGTCGAGATCCACGATCGATGCCGCGATGTCGGCGGGCACGGTGATGCTGACGAGGGCGAGCGGGTGTCCGAACCGACGGAGGATACCGTCGCGGAATGGGCGGCCGCGAAATCCCTGCAGCACTTCGCCCACCGGATGCTCCGGCAGCTCGCCGAGGTAGAGCACGGGGCTTTCGGCGAAGTCGAACCGGCCACTCCCCTGTTGGGGCGGCACGAAGTCGGGAGCGAAGGGAGCGCCGGCCGGGGCGCGATGGTCCCAGGGAAAGACGCGGTACAGCGCGAGTGTCACGCGAAGGCGCCGCTCTTCTCCGCCTCGATGGCCGCGATCACTTCACTGAGCCTGCCCGTGCGGAGCACGTCGAGTGGCGCGCGGTGCGCGAGATGCGCGTTCGCGCCGCGCAGCCATTCGGGAATGGCATCGTCGTCCAGGAAACCGCGCAACTGGGTCACCGTCGCGCCCACCGCATCGAGCAGCGCCGCGGTGTCGGGCTCCAGGTTCATCCCCTGCTTGAATCGCGTGACGCGGCTGCGGTCGATGCCGGCGAAGCTGGCGATCGCGGCGTCGGACGCGAAGGCACTGCGCACGAGAAAATACGTCGCGCCACGGATGACGCCGCGTCCACTGTCATCCGTCGTCGGGGGGATCTTCGCTGGAACCGGCTGTCGGCGCGCCAATGGAACCTCATTCGCCAGGTACGCAACAAATATGTTGCGCACCAGTTCGAACGGCAAGTGCACCAGTTCTCACTTCTGAGCACTCACAGCTCGCCGCTGTCAGCTCGGCCGTGGACCGTGAGACCGACCACTCTCGACTGCAGTCGGGAGTTGGCACTGCCGAGCTGACAGCTTCAAGCTGTCAGCTGACAGAATTGATCGTTGGCCGTTGCGCGCGGAAAGCGGGCAGCACCGGGGCGCGGTCGTGACGAACGGCGGAACGTCCCCTGCACTGACACAGTTCTCACTTCTGAAAACTCACAGCTCGAAGCTGTCAGCTCGGCCGTGGACCGTGACACCGACGACTCAACTGCAGTCATCAGTACAGGTAGACTTTCGTCCCCACCGGCACGTTCGCGAACAGCCACTCGATGTCCTCGTCGCCAAGGCGGACGCACCCATGCGTGACGGCAGCGCCGATGGACTGCGCGTAGGGCGTGCCGTGCAACTGATATCCGTCACCCAGCTTGAGCCGAAAATGTCCGAGCTCGCCCTGGATGGTGCGATGCTTCGTGCCAGCCGGCGGAACGAAGATCGTGTTGTCGAACACGATGTGCGCATCCAGCACGAGCGGCACGAACTCCGACTCCTCGGGGAGAATCACCCCGACCTCGTCGCCCTTCGTCGTCAGCCGCGTACCGTCGCGCAACCGGATCACCTGGCCGCGCGAGATATGACGCATCTTGAGCCCGTTCTCCGTCGCGACCTCGGCATAGTGCCAGTCAGGGGGGGTCCACACCGGATCCTTGTCCTTGGCCAGCACCGTCCGTACGCCACGCGGGGTCTCGAACCGCCACGAGCGACCATTGAAGGTGAGCGTCGTGTTCTTGGCGGTGGCGACAGGCGCCGTCATGAGCGTGTCATTGTCGTCGATCACGTACAGCCGATGATCACCGATGTCCACGACGATGCGGTAGCCGGACGCGCGCAGGGCGACGGCGCGCGCGGACTCGTACTCGAGCCGGTCGCGGCGCGAATTGAAGACTCGCCGCGGGGCCCGGGGACGCACCGCGGCTTCCATGGAATCCACGGCAGCCAGACTGTCGGCGGTCGCGTCAGCACGCAGGGTGACTCGCCGGAGCAGGGATCCAAGCCAGTTACGGCGCGCCTCGGCCGAATCCGTCTCGACGAGGAGGCTGTCGGACACCGGCGTTGGTTGCGGCACGGGCTGCTGCGCGAACGCGGCTGGCGCCACGGCGGATAGAAGTGCAAGGCTGACGAGCAGTCGATTGGAGCGACTCATGGATGCGCCTGTGCTGCGAGGGAGGGATGTATATCAGACCCTATTCCGCAGCATCCGTTCCAACGATCGGCGCGGTCTGGTCACGAATCTGGTGTGACGGACGGTACCTGTGATGACGCGCGACGAGCGATCGCGTTACCGTTTTGGTCGACGATTCAGCAAACCTCAGCGCCCCGTCGGTATCGGGACCGGCACGTCATACTTAACACCCGCGTCCGCTTCTCTTCACATCTGTCATCAGCCATGCCTGCGCCGACCATTCGTCGCTCACCCGCTCGCTACACGCGCATCGCGGCGCTGGTGGGTACCGCGCTGCTGGCGCTGATGGCCACGATGCTCGTCGTGCCGCCGTTCACGATGACGATGCTCGTGCTCGTCGTGGCGGCGACGGAGCTCTCACCCGCTCTCGCGATGGTGGCGCTCCTCTGGCTGCCAGTGAGCCTGCTGCTCCTGCGCGGCGACGTACGACGTCAGGCCACGGCGGGCGTCGTGCTCCTGCTCGTGGCGGGCCTGTCGCTGCGTCCGCTCGCGCAGCACCGGGCGGTGGCCGAGCGCGCGGCGGAACAGTTGGGCGGAGCCCCGTGGCGATACTCGTTCGGCGCAATGCTTCGCGGCGCGCCGGATGCCAGCGGCATCGTCGAGCGAACGATTCCGTATACGGCGACCGACACGAGTCCGCTCGCGATGCGGCTCTTTCGCGCGTCGGCGCCCGGCCCTCGACCGACGATCGTCGTGATCTATGGTGGCGCCTGGCGGTCGGGAGAGCCGGCACAGGGAGCGAACATCAGCCGCGCGCTCGCGGCACACGGGTTCACCGTCGTGGCGATCGACTACCGGCACGCGCCACGCCATCCGCACCCCGCATCGCTCGACGACGTCCGTCGGTCGTTGGCGCTGGTGAGGGATTCGTCGAGCGCATGGGGAATCGACACCACGCGGATCGCGCTGCTGGGACGATCTGCCGGTGGACATCTGGCCGAGCTCGCCGCATTCACCTCCGTCACGCCGGGCGTGCGAGCGGTGGTGGCGATCTATGCGCCGTTCGACCTCGTGCGCGGGTATGAAGATCGTCCCGCTCCCGACCCCCTCGACGTTCGCGCCGTGCTGCGCGACTTCCTCGGCGGTACCCCGGCCGAGCGCGCCTTTCCGTACCGCGACGCATCACCCTCCAGCCACATCCGTCCCGGCCTGCCGCCGACGCTGTTGCTGTACGGCACGCGCGATCACGCCGTGAAGGCGTCGTTCAACCGCGACGCGGCCGTGCGACTGCGCGCCGCCGGTGTGCGCGTCGTGGAGGTGGAGGTACCCTGGGCCGAACACGGCTTCGATCTCGCCCCGGGCGGCATCGGCGCCCAACTCGCCTACGACACGATCACGAGATTCCTCGACCGGGAACTGACAACCCCCGTAAGCGTGCCGCGCGCAGCGCGCTCACGCGCCCCGTCAGCGAAGTTGGCGCAGCCGCCGAGCGCCCCGCCGTCGGCCTGACATCGAACACGCCGTTCACGAAGTCGAGGTGCATCCGGCTCGCCAGCGCGATGTCGCTGCCGATCACGCCATCGAACGTCACGAACGTCCAGCGACTGTCGTCGGCGATCGGTGCGTTGCTCAGCGTGAGCGCGTAGTCGCCGTCGCTGAGCGCCAGTTCCCGCACCACCCACTTCGTGCGCACCGTCTCCGTGCCGAGCCCGCCGAGCGTCATGCGGCGCGCGGCGATGGGAATGCGGGGAATCTTTCGCAGCAGCGACGGGGTGACGAAGGTGCCCTCGGCGCCGGTATCGAGCCCGAACAGCACCGGTCGTCCGTCGCGCGACACGAGCTTCACCACCGGATAGCCCACCCAGAACAGGTTGCGCGGGCGACGGACATCGCGGCGCGGCCGGCGAATCGTGATCGTGCCCGCGCTGGCATCGAGCACGAGATCGAGCTGACGGAGCAGGTCGGTGCCGATGACGCCGTCGATCTGGACGGCTTCCACGATTCCCGTGGACCTCGTGCGCGAGAGCCGCAGGGCGCCGGGGCTGACGACGGCGGCAGTCAGTCCGCGCGCGACCATTCGGCCGATCGACAGCGAGTCCATCACCACTGCTCGTGCGGGGATGTGCCCGGCCACGACCGCCAGCGCGAGCGTGTCGGGCGCGGCGAGCATGACACCGGCTTCCGCAGCCACGGTCGACGACAGCAACGTCATGCTTGCCCCCGTGTCGAGCCAGAACTGGTACGGGCGGCCGTTGATGCGCACGGAGATCATGGGTGTGCCGAACACGCTGCGGCGCATCGGCAATGTCTCGGGCGCATCCGGAACGAACACGCGAGGTGTGGGCACGGCGGCGAATGCGCGCGCCCAGCGTTCCACGCCAGCCTGCGCCACGCGATCGTCGAGGTCCAGGCCGGTGCTGTCGAGATCGCGGGCGAGGCTCGCGAGCGCCTGCCAGTCGGATCGCCAGGCGAGCGCCATGGTGAGTCCCACGCGCGCTCGTGTGTGCACGGAGGGGTCCGTTGCCCGCGCGTACAGCGATGTGAACGCGACGGTCGCCGCTTCCGGGTCGCCGGCCATGAGCGTCCGCAGCGCCACCACGAACGTCCGCTCGTCGAGCGACGTCGCCGCCCGTTCGGCGGCAGCTGGATCGAGCACGGCGATGTGATCCCAGAAGTCGCGGACCGGCTCGGCCCGCGTGCGCGCCGTCCATCGTGCACGGTCGAGCCGAACGGTGAACTCGCCGTCGACGGTGTCGCTGGGTGCACCGGCGGCGGAGTCGCCTTCCACGATCGCGACGGCGTCGATGTCTGGCGGCACAACGGAGGCCGTTCGGCATGCGGTCACGGCGACGAGCGACGTCACGATCGCGAGTGACCGCAGCGATGGCGGGGAGCGCATCCGTCGGGCGAGCGATGCGCCGGTCACGGGACGTCCGTGGTCCCGCGCGCGAGGGATAGCCGCACGAGCAGGGTGCGACCGGGCGCGGGCTCGAAGAATTTACCGGCGGCGGCGTTGACGCTCACGGATCCCACGGTGTGCACGCCGCCGATGTTCTGGAGGGCGACGAGCGGCGACACGCGCACTCCCGCCAGTTGCACCGTGCGCGACAGCGCGAGTCCGAGCAGCGTGCGCGTCGGCACCTGGGCGCTGTTGGCATCGTCGACGTCGAGCGCACTGGCGACGTCGGCGGTCGCCGACACCGTCGCGTCGCCAAGCCGTACCGCAGCCGACGTCGCGAGCGCGTGCGCGGGAATGCCGGGGATGCGCCGGCCGTCGAACGATGTCGTCCCCACGACGTACTCGAGGTAACGGAAGTGCGAATAGGTGTATGCCGCCTGCAGGGTGAGCGCGCCGGCGTCCGCCTGGACACCCAGCTCACCGCCCCGCCGCCGCGTGCGGCCGGCGTTGCGGAAGTACCGGCGTCCGCGGCCGTTCGGGATGTCGAATGGCACCAGTTCGTCGCGCGCCCGGGCCTCGAACAACGCCACGTCCCAGCGCACACCGAGCGTGGGCAGCAGCCCTTTCACACCGACTTCGAGCGTCGTCGTCCGCTGGGCCTGGAGATCGGGATTGATGCCGGCCGATCCGTCGGGCTTGTTGCCGAGCTCCGTCGTCGTGGGTGTCTCGAAGCTGGACGACAGGGAGGTATAGGCTGCCACGAGCGGCGCGGCGCGCCACACCAGCCCCAACGCGGGGCTCACCGCGTGCAGCGTGCGATCGCCGGAGTCGTCGAGGTTGGTGGCGGTCACCAGGCGATCTCGCACGCGGAACCGCACGGCGTCGGCGCGCACACCCGCCGACGCGAGCAGGCGCGGCGCGAGCGCGAGCTCGCCGCGCACGAAGGGACCAATGCTCGTCACCAGCTCGCGCTGATCGCGGCGACGATTGCCGCGCAGCGAGGGGCCCGCGGGACAGGCGGTGGTGACGGTGACGGCATCGACGCAGTTTTCGGACTCGAGCCGATCGTCGTGTTGCCACTGCACGTCGGCACCGGCGGTGAGTCGTGCGCGTCGCGCGCCAAGCATGAACTCGTCGCGAATGCGTGCCGATGCGCCGCCGCTGGTGCGGTCCACGTCGACCGTGGCGAAGGTGAGCGGGTTGGCGAGCGTACGCGTGCTGCCGTAGACGACCGCTTCCAGTGCTCCGTTCTGCCGCAACGCACGCATGAGGGAGATCGACAGGTCGCCCTGCCGCACGATCTTGCCCGCCTGCTTGCGCACCGAGAGCGGGTCGGCCATGCGCGGGTTCGCGTCGTACTGCGCCCTCGTCAGCGCCCCGGGGCTCTCGGCGTTCGACACATCGGATAGTCGCGCCGCGATCGCGATGTTCGGTACGGCTGCGTTGGCGCTCGTCAGGAGGAGCCGCGCTGCGCCGCGCGTCGCGCGCTGATCCGAGTGGTCGCGAAAGCCGCGTCCATTCACGCGCGTGAGCGAAGTGCTATACCCGACACGATCCATCGTTCCTGCGGCCCCGACGGCGCTCACGGTGGGCGATGCACCGCCACCGACGATGCGCGCGAACGGTGCGGCGCGCATGGCTGGCGGCAGCGGCGATCGCACGTCGATCACACCGCCGGCGGCGTTTCCATACAAGGACGATGCGCTCCCTCGCACGACCTCCACGCGCTCGGCTCCCTCCAGATCCAGCGCGTCCACCGGAGTCTGCCCATCGGGCAGGGTGAGTGGCACACCGTCCTGGAGCACTCGAACGCCGCGGACGCCGAACGCCGACCGTGCGCCGAAGCCGCGGATGCTGACGCGCGGATCCTGCGCCGGATTCTGGCGGTTCGCGAGCGCGACGCCGGGCACGGCGAACAGCAGTTCGTCGACGCCAAGGCGACGCAGGGCCGCGAGCGAGTCGGGGCGGGTGAGCGTGACGGCGTACGGCAGCTCGAGCGGTGCGCGCGGGCCATCGCGCGTGGCGGTGACGCGGACCTGGGGCAGGGACGTCGTTGTGCGCGCGCTGTCCTGGGCGGGGAGCAGCGAGGGGAGAACGATCAGTGCGAGAACGGGAAGCTTCATGCGGTGAACGGTGAACCGTGAACCGTGAACGGGCAACGGTAACTTTTTTCCGGTCGTGCTCTCACCGCTCAAGCCTTGAAAGAAAAGCGGAGCCCGGAGGGTTTGAGGCCTGAGCGAAAAACCGGGAAAGACAGAAACGATCGCCCGATCAGATCGTATCCCCTTACGTGCCCCAATCACCGATTACCGACCGCGTTTCGCTGTCCGAGGTGCTCTCGGCCCTGTCGTACGCCCTCGACCTCACCGAGGGGGCGACGCCGGGGCATACGCTGCGCACCTGCCTGATCGGGATGCGCATCGCGGAGGAGGCTGGGGTGAGTGCGGCGCAGCGGTCGGCGCTGTACTACGCCATCCTGCTCAAGGACGCCGGGTGCTCGAGCAATGCGGGCCGGATGGCCGCGATGTTCGGGAGCGACGAGCAGTACGTGAAGCCGCGCATGAAGCTGGTGAACTGGCACCAGCGCGCCATCGCGCGCTCCGGGGACATGACGAAGGACCTGATCCAGATTCGATGCGACCGGGGCGCATCGATCGCGTTACAGCTCGGGTTTCCGGCCGAAACCGCGGATGCCATACGGTCGCTGGACGAACATTGGTGCGGGCTGGGATACGCGCGAGGGCTGGCGGGCGCCGACATTCCGCTCCTGGCGCGCATCGCCAATCTGGCGCAGACAGTGGAGGCGTTCCACCACAAGTCTGGTGCGCGCGCTGCGCTTCGCGTCGCGCGACAGCGGAGCGGGAGCTGGTTCGATCCCATGCTCGTGCGTCTCGTGCAGCGCTGGAAGTCGGACGATGCGTGGTGGGCATTGCTGCGCGGCGACGTCAGCGCCGCCGTCGTGGCGGCAGAGCCGACCGATCAGCACATGCAGGTGGACGCGGACGGGCTGGACACGTGTGTCGTGCGTTCGCCGACATCATCGATGCGAAGAGTCCGTTCACGTACAACCACTCCACTCGCGTGGCCGACGTCGCCCGCGAGCTCGCGGCCGAGTGCGGGCTGGATGCGGCGGAGCAGCGGCGCATCTATCGCGCCGGGTTGCTGCACGACATCGGCAAGCTCGGTGTGTCGAACTCTATTCTCGACAAGAACGGACCAATGACGCCGGACGAGCGCGCACCGATGCGACGCGCTCACGTCGGACCGGCCATATCGCGCCGGCATGTCCTGGGCGAAAGCGACCGCGTTGATGGAACGCGAGCGCGGGACGAAGCTCTGCCCTCGCGCGCTGGACGCACTCGCGGCCGTGGGTGGGAATGCAAACCCTTGGTCGATGCACGGTGTCGAACCTGCTAACGATCACCTGAGGGCACCATGTTCAGCAGCAAGACGATCCGTCAGCTCGCCGCCTACCGCGTCTCCATTCCCGCGTTCGCGGCACCACCATCGCTCGCGAAGGAGACCGTGTACATGCCGTCGCGGCTGGCGGCGCTGGTGCTGGGTCGTGGGCCGGCGACGGGCGTGGTGATCAGGGAATCCAGCGAGACGGCGTCGGCGGCTCAGGGAGACTCGGCGGCGTGAGCCGCGCGACGTCGGCCGTCAGGTCGATGTCGTCAGCATGAACCCCACGCCGCGCACGGTCGAGATCTTCGGCATTCCTTCGCCCTCCTGCAGCTTGGCGCGCAGGCGGGCGACGTGCACGTCGATCACGTTGGAGTCGGGGTCCCGCGTCCGCTCCCACACGTGCTCCAGCAGCGCGCTGCGCGTCACGACCTGTTCGGCGTGTGCCACCAGGTGCTCCAGCACACCGAACTCCTTGGTCGTCAGCGTGAGCCGTTCGCCCGCGAGCAGCGCCTGACGCGTGAGCCGGTTCACGACCAGCGTGCCGCACGTGAGCTGGTCGGTGCGCGAGGGGCCACCGCGTCGAAGCAGCGAACGGATACGCGCCTTGAGCTCCGTGACGTCGAAGGGCTTGCCCAGATAATCGTCAGCACCGGCGTCGAGACCGCGCACCGCGTCGCTTGGAGTGCGCTGCGCGGTGAGCATGAGGATCGGCACCATGCGCGATTCTCGCCGGAGCGTGCGCGCGATGTCCATGCCGTTGCCGTCGGGCAGGCGCACGTCGAGCACGAGCGCGTCGTAGTCGTTCGTGAGCGCGAGGGCGAGTCCGTCCGTGTAGTCCACCGCCTCATCGACGGCGTACCCCTCTTCGCGCAGCACAAGTGCGACGAGCTCGCGGACGTCGGCCTCGTCCTCCACGATCAGCAGCTTGGTCACTCTCGCACCATATCCGGCGATCGTGAAGAAAATGACAGCTTCGCTTCAGGGTTCCGTAATACAGGGACGCCTACTCTTCCACGATGTCACAGCAGCCCGATTCCGGCCTCTTCGCCGAATCAGCCCGAAACGCGCGCGCCTGGCGGCCGCGCGTTGCGGCAGGCTGGGCGCTCGCACTGGTGCTCGCGACACCGGGCATGACGCGCGCGGCGACGGAGCGCGAGGCGCTCGCGCCGAAGTCGGACATGGCGATCACCGCGGCCGCAAGCGCCGGCTTCGCGTCGGGGTTCAATGCGACCTACACGCTGACGCTGACCAACAATGGTCCGCAGAGCGCCGCGGGCCCGATCACCGTGACCGATACGCTCCCCGCCGGCCTCACCTACACGAGTGGGACGGGGGCAGGATGGACGTGCGCCGCGGCTGGTCAGATCGTCACCTGCACCTGGCCGGGCGTGTTCCTCAAGAACGCCGTCTCGACCATCAGCATCGTCGCGTTCATCACAACTTCGGTGGCGACCAGCGTCACCAACATCGCCGTGGTGTCGTACCCCTTGAACGACGACATCAACCTCGCCAACAATCGGGCGACCACGACCTCCGCGGTGACGGTGCGCAACGTTGCGACGACCCCCGATGGCGCGACCATCACGCTCCTGCCAAGCAACGGGACGACGTACTCGCAGACTTTCGTGCTCTCCAACACCGGCAACATCAGCGACAGCTATTCGCTCGTTGCCAGTGTGGCGCCGGCAGGGAACGTGACGATCGTGTCGGTGAACGGCGCGCCGGGATCGACGAACACGTCGCTCCCCATCGCTGCCGGAGCGACTGGGAACGTGGCCGTGGTGTACACGGTGGCCACCGGCGCCCCGACGGGCGCGGTGGCGACGCTCACCCTCACGGCCACGTCGATCGTCACGGGTACCTCCACGGATCCCGGCACGCTCGTCGTGACGGTGGGGCGGGCGGGACTAACGTTGGCCAAGCTGCTCTATCGCGACGATCAGACGACGCTCGTGAACGGCGCGGCGAAAGTGAGTGCCGGCGAGTTCGTGCAATATCGGGTGACGGTCACAAGTACGGGCGCCGCCGCCGCCGCCTCGGTGGTCGTGGCCGATGTCATCCCTGCGCAAGTGACGTACAACACAGCGACGGGTGACGTGCCTGGCTGGAGCTTCGGGCTCGCCGGCTCGACCCTCACCGCCACGCTCGCCGGGACGCTCGCCTCGGCGACGAGCCGGTTCTTCTGGATCCGGGTGCGCGTCAACTAGCACGCGTGTTCGGACCTCGTGTCATGAAGAAAACAACAGATCGAGTTCATGAGGATTTCATGGGCGTGTTGCTATGGTGAGCTCATGTTGGAAGCTGCATTGCGTGATGGGGCAGGCAATAGGGTAGGCCCGGCACTGCACTCCGTACGAGGAGGGCGGTGGCGCGCGCTCGTTCGCGCGAGCTCGTGCCCGGTGCTGCTGCTTGCGCTGTTCGCGCCTCATCACGTTGCGCACGCGCAAGCAGCCGACACCGTGCTCTATGTCGTCAACAACACGACGACGCTGTCCGTCGTCACCAATCGCACCACCGGCGCCACCGCGACGGTGGCCACCCTCGCCTTCGCCACCAGCGCGCTGGCGCGCGCCCCGGTGTCGAAGCGCATCTACTACCTGGCCACCAATGCCGCGACGCCGGTGGGCCGAGTGGCCTACTACGATCCAGCCACCGGAACCAACACGATCATCAACGGCACCGGCACGGCGGGCGACAACGTCGTCAAGCTGACCTGGAATGCGGGTCTGCTGTACGCGATCGGTGATTCCACCCGCGGGAGCCAGCTCTACACCATCGATCCGTCCTCCGGCGTGTACACGTCGGCCGGGTCGGTCCGCATCGGCTCCGCAGGGGGACAGCTCTTTCCCGACAACGGCGACCTCGCGTTTCATCCGACCACCGGGGTGCTGTACGCCAACGGCAACCGGCCGGGCGGCGTCGGCGGCACGAGTCTCTACACGATCAACCTCGCCACGCGCATCGCGACGCAAGTCGGCGTGATCACGACGACCGTCACCCAGGCGTCGCTCTCATTCGCCGCGGGCGTGCTGTACTCGGGCGGCGGAGGCGGCACGCTCTACTCGGTGAATACCGCCACCGGCGCCGGCACGCTGGTGGCGTCGACCGGTTTCGGGTACTTCGACTTTGCCACCGGGCCACCGGTGGCGAATCTCTCGATCACGATGGTGGTGAGCGCCGGCTTCGCTGTCGGGATCGCGGCGGACTATCGCCTCACCGTCACGAACAACGGCCCGTATGCGACGGGCGGCATCACGGTGGTGGACTCCCTGCCGGTGGGACTGCTGTTCACGAGCTCCATCGGTGTTGGCTGGAGCTGCACCGCGGTGGGCCAGATCGTCACCTGCACGTACGCTCCCGCACTCGCGAGTGGAGCGACGGCCACGGTGCTGCGGTTGAACGTCACGGTGCTCGCCACCGTGGCGCCGACGATCACCAACATCGCCATCGTCTCAGGCACGCTCGCCGACCAGAACCTGTCAAACAATCGCGCGACAGGTACATCAGCCGTCACGGTCCGTTCGGTGGCCGTTACGCCGGACGGCGCCGCCGTCACCCAGCTCCCCAGCAACGGCACCAACTACACTCAGGTCTTTGTCGTCAGGAACACGGGAAGCCTGTCGGGCACGTATACCCTGTCGGCCACGGTTGCGCCTGTGGGTGTCGTCACGATCGTGTCGGTCAACGGGATCGCTGGAAGCACGGGTACAACGGCGTTGCTCGCCGCTGGCGGCGGGACGTCGAATGTGACGGTGGTGTACTCGGTGGCCACCGGCGCCGCGACCGGCACGTCCGCCACCATCACGCTCACCGCCACGTCGACCACGGCACCCTCCGCCTCCGACACGGGCACACTGACGGTCACCGTCGGTCGTGCCGGGCTCTCGATCGCGAAGCAGCTGTATCGCGACGATCAGGCGACGCTGGTGATCGGCGCGGCCAATGTGAGCACCGGTGAGTTCGTGCAATATCGTGTCACCGTGACGAGCAGCGGCGCCGCGGCGGCGAGCGCCGTGAGCGTCGCCGATGTCATCCCGGCGCAATTGACCTATGTCACAGCGACGGGTGACCTGGCCGGCTGGGGATTCGGCATCGCCGGCACGACGCTCACCGCGACGCTCGCTGGAACCCTCGCATCGGGCACGAGCCGGTTCTTCTGGATCCGCGTACGCGTGAAGTAGCATCGACGAGGACGTGAGCGGCGCAGCACGAGATCGAACAGCAGGGCACACCGAGCGCGCCGGTGTGCCCTTCGTCGTTCGCAGCTTCGCGCACGCACGGAGCTTCATGAACAAAACGACAGGTTCGCTTCACAAAGCCTTCACGCGCGGAATCCGATCTTGGTCCCCGTGATAATCCATCCCGCCGCACCTGCCCGACATACACCTCCTGGAGGCACCATGAAGTCGTCCAATCCCGCGAAGCTCGCCGGGCTCCTGATGGCACTCACGTTCGCGTCGCCCCTGCGCGCGCAGGCTCCGGTGCGTCCGGCGTCCGCGCTCGCAGTGGCAGCCGAGAACCGCACCGCGGTTGCTGCGGCAGCGCGCGGCGCGAAGCGCGCCGACGCCAGCGTCCACGCCGGCGACGTACTGCGCTACAAGCTCACGTTCACCAACACCGTCGGCCGCCCGGTGCGCCAGGTCGCGATCCAGAACCCGGTCGCATCCGGCCTGCAGTTCGTCGCCGGCTCGGCGCAGTCGAGCCGCCAGGATGCGCGCGCCGAGTACTCCGTCGACAACGGTGTGTCGTGGTCGACGCGCCCGATGGAGACGGTGATGATCGACGGCAAGCGGATCGAGCGCGCGATCGCTGCGGAACGCTACACCAGCGTGCGCTGGATCGTGGACGGCTGGGTTCCGCCCGGCGCCACGGTCACCGCCCAGTTCGAAGCGCGCCTCGCCACTCGCTGAACCCCAGTCGCATCGCTGGTCCTTCCTGCTGAATCACCAACTTCAATCAAAAGGCCCGACCAATGTCCACGATCTCCATGCGCACCCGCGCCCTCGCTCCCCGGATCAGCCGATGGCTGACCGTCGGCGCGATTGCTCTATTGACGACGCTCGCGACGGCGCAGATCGCTGCCGCGCAGGCGACGCCCGAAGGCACCGTCATCACGAACACCGCGACCGCCAGCTACACCGACGCGAACGGCAATACCTACACGAATGCGACTGCCAGCGTGAGCGTCACGGTCGGCTTCCTGGCCGGCATCGACGTGACCTCGCCAGCGACGGTGTCGCCGGCCAGCCCGAGCACTGGCAACCTGCTCAACTTCCCGATCAACAACACCGGTAACGGCATCGACACCGTCGGCACGGTCAGCTCGACGGCGGCAGCAGGGCTGACGATCACCGGCTACCGCATCGGCGCGACGCCCTACGCGACGCTTGCGGCACTCCAGACCGCGCTGAACGCCATCTCGATCGCGTCAGGCGGAAATGTAGTCGTGACGGTCGTCTACAACGTCGCCACGGCTCAGGGTGGCGCGACGCTCCCCATCACGTTCACCGCGACGTCCAAGCGCACGCCGGCGACGACGGACACGTCGAGCACCAATGTCACGCCGGCCACCAACCGCGGCGTTGTCACCACGCCGGACGCGTTCGCGCTGAACCATCTGCCAAGCAATGGCACGAACTACACGTACGGCTTCTCGGTCCAGAACACCGGTAACGCGAGCGACATCTACAACCTCGTCGCATCTGCGCCGGGTGCAGTCATCACGATCGTCTCGGTGAATGGCACGGCCGGTTCGTCCGGCACAGTAACGATCGCGTCCGGCGCCACGGCCACCGTCAACGTGGTCTACTCCATCGGCAACGTCGCGGCCGGCTCCGCCGAAACCCTCACCCTCACCGCCACGTCGCAGGGCAACCCGGCTGTCACCGATCCCGGCACGGTGAACGTGACCGTCGTGCGCGCAGCGCTCACGATGGCCAAGGTCGCCTACCGCGACAACCAGTCGACCATCATCAACAACACGACCGACCGGGTCCTGCCGGGCGAGTTCATACAGTACCGCATCACGGTTACCAACGGCGGCGGTGCCAGCGCGACGTCGGTCTCCATCACCGACGCGCTGCCCGCAGCGGTGACCTACTCCTCGGCTGCCGGAGATGTCGGCGCCGACTGGGCCATTTCCCAGGCGCTCGGTACGGTCACGGCCACCCTCACCCCCGCGCTGGCCAGCTCCACCAGCCGGTTCATCTGGATTCGCGTACAGATCAAGTAACCAGAAAGGAAACCACGATCCACCGCTGATCCCATGTTGCCGCTCGCGGCATACATGACGCGTTTCCTCCGCGCGTCCCGCCAGGTGCAGTTTGCCTGGCGGGCGCTCGGCGCTGTGCTCGTGCTGCTCGCCGGCATGTCGACGCCGGCGAGCGCACAGCTCCCCACGCCGCCCGACACGGCGCGCATCGTGAACACGGCGACGTATCGCTTCATCGCCGAAGACGGTTCGCCAGTGACCGGCTTCACGAGCGCGGACGTTCTTCTACAGTATCAGGCTGGCCTCACTCTCACCCCGCCACGCTCGCAGGCCGCGCCGGCCGGCGTGCGCCGGGTGTTGGCGCACGTGCTCCGCAACACCGGCACCGCCGCCGACGCCTTCGCGATCGCCGCTGCCGCACCGGCCGGCTGGACCGTCACCATCTATGTAGATGCGAACGCGAACGGCACGCTCGACGCGGGCGAGACGATCGCTCCCGCTGCCATTGCGCTCACGCGCGACGCGACCGCCGCGCTCCTGCTCGCCATCGACATCCCCGCGAGCGCCGCCGGCGGCTTCGTCGGCGTCATCACGCTCGACGGCACGAGCCTGATGAACAACACCGTCCGTGCCGCGGTGCAGGATCGCATCACGATCGTCGCCGGCGTCTCGGCCAGCGGCCTCGCGCTCGACAAGTCGGTCGACCGTGCCGCTGCCGTCGTCGGTGACACGCTGTCGTACTCACTCGCCTACATCAACGTGGGCGTCGTGGCGACGTCGCCCGCCACCATCATCGACGTGCTGCCGCGCGGTACGCGCTACGTCGCCGGCTCGATGCAGAGCGGCGGTGTGGCGCTGACCGACGCGATCGACGCCGACGCTGGCCAGATCGCACGCGATGCATCGGGCGTCGAGACGATTGGCGTCGCCGTGGGCCCGATCCCAGTGAGCAGCGGTGGCGTCGTCACCTTCCGCGTCGTGATCGGCCTCGACGCGACAGCCGGCACGCTCGCCAATGTCGCCACGCTCGACGACGGCACGGCGCCCGTGACGTCGCGGCCGGCCACGACCACGATCACCACCGCGATGCTGTCGCTCGACAAGGCACTCGCTGGCGTCGACAGCGTCGGTGCGGGCGACCTGGTGACGTACCGCATCACCTACACGAACGGCTCCGCCACCGTAACCGCGTCGAGTGTCACGATCGTCGACACACTGCCGGCGGGCCTCACCTTCGTGTCGGCCGACGGTGCCCCAACTGTTGCCGGCCAGATCATCACGTGGACGATCGGCACGCTGGGACAGCAGAGCGTCACGCTGAACCTCGTCGCTCGTGCGACGCGCCCGTCCGTTGCCGGCGTCGTCAACCGGGCATACATGAGCGCGTCGAACGCCGCGGGTGCCAGTGCCGCGGCGGTCGCCCTTCGGGTCGCCGGATGGCCGAGCAACTCGCTCGGGCTCACGAAGACAGCGCAGGTGCTGGACGTCGCGATCGGCGAGCCGGTGCCGTACTCGCTCGTCCTGCGCAATCTGGGCACGGTGTCGATCGCGGGATTCGTGGTGCGCGACAACCTTCCTGCAGGCATGCGCTTCGTGCCCGCCTCGCTCACCGGCGCCGATTCCGCGCGCGTGAGCGGGCAGTCGCTCACGATCTGGATGACGGGCACGCTCGCCGCCGCCGAAGAGCGCACGGTGCGCTATGCCGCTGTGCTGGGCTCGGCCGGCGCCAATCGCGTGTTGATCAATCGCGCCGTGGCCGAGGCGGAAGGCGGGTTGGTGGTGAGCGACACCGCGTCGGTATCGATCCGCGTGCGCGCCGGATACGCGATGCAGGGACGCACGCTGGTGGGCAAGGTGTACCTCGACCGGAACGACAACGGTGTGCAGGACGCGGGCGAGGAAGGCGTCGCCGGAGCGCAGATCCGCACTGCCGATGGCCAGGTCGTGACGGCCGACAAGGAAGGGCGCTACTCGCTCCGGGACGTGGCCCCCGGCACGCACGCTCTGCGCATCGATACGCTCACGGCCATCCCGAAAGGATTCGGCCTCGCGCGCGTGGCGGAGGAAATCGCGATGGTGCGCACGGATGGGTGGACGACGCCACGCGCCGACTTCCGCCTCGTGCCGCGCGCGGTGAAGGCGCCGTGCGAGTGTCCTGACTCCACGACGATCGCTGCCGCTGGTGCGACGGTGCGGCTCGCGGCCGCGCGCACCGCGCCGCGTGTCGCGCCGCTGCGCACTCCGGCGGAGCGCGACGGTGAGGAACGGAACGCCTTCATTGCGGGCCCCGGTGTGCGGATCACGAGCCCCATGGACGGTGCGATCCTGGCCACGAACAAGGTGTACGTCGGTGTGAAGGGCGAAGCCGGCACGACGGTGACGCTGTACGAAGGTACGCGACAGATCGGCGCTGGCGTGCTGCGTCCAGATGGCGTGCAGGATTTCATCGGCGTGGAGCTCACACCGGGCCCGCACCGCCTGCGCGCGCGAATCGTGAACTCGTGGAAGAACGAGCGGTGGGACAGCGTCAGCGTGCACCGCTCCGGCATTCCCGCAGCGATCGAAGTGTTCGAGGCCGATACGACGAAGGCGCTGGTGCTGCGCGTCGATGCCGACACCACCACCGGCGTACGGGTCCGCGTTCTCGATGCGTGGAAGATTCCGGTGTCCACGATGCCCGACCTCACCGTGGACGTCACCGCCGCCACGCTGGATGGCGTGGACAGCGATGGCGGCTCGCTCGGCCAGCAGCGGCGCGCGGACGCGAATGGCGTCGTGACGGTGAACCTGCGCGCCGGGTACACGGTGGGCGACGGATGGCTCGTCGTGCGCGCGGGCGACAAGCTCGTGGCGCGTCGAGCGCTTCGCGTGCTGCCCACGTTGCGCACGCTCACGGCCGTCGGCGCGGGGCAGGTCGGCGTCGGCGCGGCGACCGAAAGCTTCGGCGCCGCGACGATCCGCGGATCGGTCGGACACGAGACGTCGCTGAGCATGAGCTACGATTCGCGTCGCGGGAATGCGACCGACTTCTTCGGTCGCGGCTACGATCCGCTCGACGAGGCGCGCTACGCCACGTACGGCGACGGCAGTACGCAGCGCGTCGTGTCCGGCGCCACGCAACGCTTCTCGGCGCGCCTCGAGCGCGGCCTGGACTGGGTGGAGCTGGGAGACGTGGTCGCCCGCCCGGCCGGCGATCGCGATGCCCTGCTCGCCGGCTACCAGCGTTCCCTTTCCGGCGTGAGCACGCGGCTCAGCGCTGGCGCCCTCACCATGCGCGGCTTCGGCAGCCTGACGCGCCAGTCGCTCGCGCAGCAGCAGCTTCGTGGTGACGGAGGCTCGGGTCCGTACGTCTTCGGCGCTGGCACTCGCCCCGGAACCGACCGCATCACGATCGAGGTCCGTGCCCGCGACAACGCCGCGCGCGTGATCGCGCGCGAAACGCTGACGCGCTTCTCCGACTACGAGATCGACTACGTCACGGGCGCCGTCCTGCTGCGCCGCCCGGTGCTGGCCGCAGACGCCTACGGCAACCCGGTCTTCGTCGTCGCCGCGCTCGAGCGCGAGACGGGGGGCGCACAGCACTTCGTCGGTGGTGGCCGCGTGGAGGCGGATGTCGCGCGTCTGCTGCGCGTTCCGTCTCTGGATACCATCGTCGTCGCGGTCACCGGTGTCCGCGATGGCGGTGCGGGTGGCGCCTCCGCCACGACGAATGGTGCCCCCGCCATCGTGGGCGCCGACGTGCGCATCCGGCCCGGCTCACTCACTCTGGGTGGCGAGCTGCTGCGCACCACATCGGCGGATTCGTCCGGCCGCGCAGCCCGCGCGAGCGCGCGTTGGGCGCTGCCGAGCGAGCGCGTCTCCATCGGCGGACACTGGATGCAAGTCGGCGAGGGCATGTCGGGCACGCTCGATCCGCGGCTCGGCGCCGGGGTGAGTGAGCTGCACGTGGACGGTGCACTCAAGCTCAGCGATTCCACTCGTCTGCAGCTCGCGCACGATCGCCAGCACTTCGCGCAGTACGACATCGACCGTCAGGTCACGACCGGCAGCGCGAAGACCAACGTCGCTGGGCGCGTTGTGACACAGGAGCTCGGATTCTCTTCTGATGTCCAGGGTGCGGGCTCCGCCACGGCGTCCGCGCTCACCGGCAAGACGACCGTGTCCGTCGTCAGCCGCGTCGACGCGTGGATCGAGGGCAGTCGCGCGATGCGGGAGCCCACGACTTCCATCGCGACACCGACGCGCATCGCGCGCCCCGACCACATGGGCGGTGGACTCGCGTTTCGTGTCACGCCGTCCCTGCGCCTGGAAGCCACGCATCGCATCGCCACCATGCCCGACAGCGTGGGCGGCGAGTCGACCCGCTACGAAGTGTCCGCGGTCAATCTCCGCACCTCGGCGCTGTTCGGCGGCGAAGCGTGGGGCGGCGTGGAGCGGGCGGGCGCGACGCGTGGCTCACACGCTGCAGTGCTGGGCTGGAACCAGCGCCTCGCGGTCGGCGGCGGCTGGGCCGTACGTACGCTGTACGAGCGTCGCGTGGGCCTCAGTCGCGCCTCGCTCGTCGATCCGGCGCGCGCACTTCCCTTCGCGCGCACGGAAGGCGATCGGTGGTCGGTGGGCGGCGGCCTCGAGTGGCTGCCCACGAGCGATCACTCGCGATTCTCGCTCAACGGCGAAGCGCGCGACGGCGATGGCCGCCGAGGCAATCGCATCACGCTTGGCGGTGACGCGCCCCTGGGTGCGGGCGCCGCCCTGATCACCCTGCACGACTGGTCGCGCTACACCGTGACGACGCCCACCCTCGCCGGCCAGCAGAGTCGGCAGGACCGCTCGCTCGTCGGCCTGGCGATCCGTCCCGTGACGGCGAACTCGCTCAACCTGCTCGGGAAGCTCGAGTGGCGTCGCACGCTCAACCCGCTGAGCGGCGCGACCGGCGCGAGCACCGTGCTCGGCGCCACCGGCGAGGACAAGCGCCTGCTCGGGGCCGCCGACGCCATCTGGGCCGCCACCAGGCTCACCGAGGTTGCCGCACGCTACGCGGTGCGCTGGTCGGCGAACGATCGCGTGATCGGCGCCACCGGCGCCGCGGTCGGCATCCGCTCGCAGTACATCGGCGGCCGCCTGCAGCAGGCACTGCGACGCGATGGCGTCCTCGCCCTTCGGACGGACGCGCGCATGCTCGTCGAACAGGCCAGTGGCGCCTCACCATGGAGCGTCGCGCCGTCGCTCGCCCTTCGCGTCGGGCCGCGGCTCGAAGTGGAGGGTGGGTACCGGATGGGCGACCTGCTCGACCGCGATTTTGCTGCCAATGGCGGCCGCGGTGCGTTCGCCACGTTCGGGGTGCGCCTCACCGAACAGCTCGTCCGCAGCCCCGCCGCCTTCTGGCGTGAGCGCGTCACCGAGGACCGCTGACCATGTCCATGCCGACCGATCGACGCGTACGACGCACCGACCTCTCATGCAAGGGCACGACACTCATGTCACATCGCTCTCGTCAGGTGGGACTCGTGATCGCCGCGCTCGTCCTCGCCGCCTGCGCGCCGCATCGGCCTGCGCCGGGCGCGCTTGCACCCGTGAACGCCCGCGGCACGAACGAGATGCGGCTCGCGGACCTCGCCGTGCTCGATGCATGGGAGCAGCGGCGCGTTGCGCTGCTCCGGAACGATGGAGACGACCTGTCAGCGCGCGGCGTCGCACTCGCGCGGGCCGGCGCGTGGCTCGTCTTCGCGCGCGAAGCGTACGTGGGCCAGCCGCACTCGCGCAACGCCGCCGACGCGCTCGCCGAAGCGCGCACGCTGATGGCTCCCTACGAGCGAGCCGATGACGCGCCAACCCCCCGCAGCGCGCTCGCCACGAGCGCCGATCGCGTCAGCCCGGACAACTGGGCGGAGATCGAACGGCTCGCCTCCACCCCCGGCGCCGTTGGCGATGTCGCGTCGCTCGCGGAAGCGGAGATCGAGCTCGTGCGCGCGGCCGCTCCGCCTGTGCGCTCGCTTGCGCCTGCCGTGATGCTTGCCGGATCATCGCGCGAGCCCATCACGTCGGCGGTCGCCCTGCCGACCACGGTGACCGAGACGTCCGTCTCACCGCTGTCATGCCCGGCCGTGCAGCACATCGCGCGCGCCGTGGCCCTGCTCGGCGATGCCGACGTCGTGTTGCAGGGCGAGGCACGACAGGCCGCGAAGATCGACAGGCTCCAGCAGGACGAGCGCGTGCGCGCGCGGTTGCTGCACTTCGCCCTCGCGAGCGACAACGTGGGCATGCCGAGTGCCGCACTGCTGAGTGGAGTGGCGGGCGCGCTCCGGGCGCATCCGGAGCTCCAGCTCGTGATCGAGGGCCACGCCGACCCGCGTGGCGGCACCGATGACAACCGCACGCTGTCCGGCCGTCGCGCGACGATGGTGCGCGACATCCTGGCAGACAGTGGCGTCAGCGATGACCGGATGCTGGTACGGCAGTTCGGCGCACGGCGCCGCGCCGCGGCCGGTACAACCGTGATCGACTACGCGCGTGACCGACGCGTGCAACTCAAGTTCCTCCTCCCCGACGGCGAAGAGCTTCCCATCATCGACGACAGCGCCGTCGACCTCCAGATCGAGCGGGTCGTCACGCGCAGTGCCGCCATGCGACGTCGCGCCGGCATCCGCCGTTCAACCAGGGCTCCCCGATGATCAACGCATCCGATACCGACGCCGCAGCACGCCGCGGCGCGTTCGCTTCGATGATCGCGCACGAACTGCGCACCCCGCTCACCGCGGCATATGGTGCGCTGGAGATGATGTCGCGCGCTGGTGTGACGTCGGAGCCCATTGATGCGCGGACGTCGCTGTTGCTGGACCTTGCGCATCGCAACACGCATCGCCTGCTACGCATCGTCGAGGATTGCCTCGATCTCGAGGCTGACTCCGACGATCGCCTCATCCTCTGTCGCGAGGACGTCGCGCCGGCGTGCGTCGCGGAGCTCGGCATCCAGGGTTCGCGCGACGCGCGGGAGCAGACGGACGTACAGGTGGAGGTGCGAGGCGGCTCGTCGCGCGTCGTCACGGGCGACCGCGCCCGGCTGGGCCGCGCGCTCACGCATCTCGTGCAGAATGCCGTCAGCTTCGCCCCGCGGGGTACCCAGGTGTCCGTCACGATCTCCGACGATGTGTCGCGCGGCATGACCCGCTTCGCCGTGCAGGATCGCGGCGCCGGCGTGGACCCTCGGCTGGCACACGAGCTGTTCCGGCGATTCGACTGCCGCGAGGCCATTGGCCGCCGTCGCGTCGGTGGGTTGGGCATGGGCCTGGCCTATGTGCGGACGATCGCCGAAGCGCACGATGGGCGCGTCGGCGCCGGCCTTGAACCGGGACGCACTACCTTCTGGTTCGAGGTGCCGAGCACGGAGGAGCGTACCCCGCACCCCGGCTGAGTCGTCCGTGGGGCATGCCCCGCACGCCACCGTCCAGCGCGTCCTCCCTCGAGCAGGGTGAGCGACACCTGCGCGACTTCCTGAAGCACACGCGCTATCTGATCCAGAGCACGGACATGCACGGCCGGTTGCTGTTCGTGAACCAGACGTGGCGGGACGTCCTCGGCTACCGCGAGGAGGACATCGCGCGCGGACTCACCATGCACACGCTGCTCGCGCCGGAGGCACGCAACGCCGGCATCCGCCAGCTCGAGTCCGTGTTCGCCTGCACCGATCTTGCGGGCACGAGCGTCGTGGAACTCAGCCTCATGGCGCGGGATGGTCGTCGCGTCACGGTGAACGGCGAGATCGACTGCCGAATCGTGGACGGCGAGCCGATCGCGACACGTGCCATCTTCCGCGACGTCAGCGTTCAGCGGCGTGCCGAGGCGGAGGCGCGCCAGACGGAGGCGCAGTATCACGCCGTCGTGAACGTGCTGCATGAAGGCATCGCCATCGTCGATGCCCAGGGTGTGGTGGAGATGCTCAACCCGAGCGGAGAGCGCACCTTGGGATTGCGGTCAGCGGAGGTGGTGGGACGTCGACTGCTCGACTGGCCGTGGCGCATGTTCGACGAGGACGGCGGCGAGATGCCACGCGAGGCGCACCCGGCCCTCGTCGCGCTGCACACACGCCGCGCACAGGCCGAAGTCGTGCTCGGCGTTCGCCGCGCCAACGACGGAGCGCCGATCTGGCTCGCCGTCAACGCCCGGCCACTCGTCCGCCCCGGTGACGTCGCGCCCTATGCCGTCGCGGCGTCGTTTCGCGATGTCACCATCGAGCGCGCGGCGGCGATGGCGATTCGTGAGCAGGAAGCACGCTTTCGCGGTGTGCTCGAGGCCGTGCGTTCCATCGCGATCTGTCTCGACACCACAGGCTGCGTCACATTCGTCAATTCCTTCACCCTCGAGCTCACCGGGTGGCGTCGCGCGGACGTGCTGGGTGCGAGCTGGTTCGACCGGTTCGTGCCGGCCGGTGAGCCGATCACCGCCCTGTTCCACGAGCACATAACGCGCGGCGAGGTGCCGGCTCACCACGAGCATGACATCCTCACGCGCTCGGGCGATCGACGGCGCATCAACTTCGATTCCACCATCCTGCGCGACGATGCCGGATCGGTCGTCGGCTCGGCGAGCATCGGGCAGGACGTCACGGCGCAGGTGCGGGCGGCAAAGCTCAAGAGCGAGTTGATCGCCATGGCGAGCCACGAGTTGCGTACGCCCCTCACGGCAATGCGCGGTGCGATCGACCTGATCCGCGACGGCAGCGAGGTACGCAGCGAACGTGACCGCATGCTCGTCGGCATGGCGTCTCGCAATGCCGAGCGGCTGGACCGGCTCATGAGCGATCTGCTGGACGTGGAGCGGATCGAGACGGGGGCGGAGCTGCTGCGTCCGGACTTCGTTGCGCTGGACGATCTGTTCGAACGTGCAGCCGCGCGGACGCTCGGGCGGATGGAGCAGGGAGAGCTCACGTTGACGATGACGGCGGATCCGGTGGAGCTCTGGATGGATGGAGGGCGCATCGAGCAGGTCGTCGTGAACCTGATCGGCAACGCGGCGAGCTTCGCTCCGGCCGGTAGCACGGTCACCGTGACGGCGCGCGACGAGCGTAATGAAGTGCACTTCGCCGTGCGTGACGAGGGACGCGGCATCCCCGCCGACAAGCTCGAGTCGATCTTCGAGCCCTTCGTGAAAGTCGACGGAGGCGAGACGAAGCAGCGCGGTGCCGGACTCGGCCTCTTCCTGTGCCGCGCCATCGTGCGCCAGCATGGCGGGCGGATCTGGGCCGAGAGCGGAGGACCGACGGCCGGTACGACCGTGCGCTTCACGATCCCGAAGCCTCCGGTACAGGAAGATGTGACGGGAGCAGAGGCGTAAAAACCTCACACCTCACCGCTCAGCCCTTCAAGCTCCCGCCTCCAGCCTGCAACCTCGCTCGCTGCAGTCGGAGAAATCCGAGGCTGCCATTTCGCTCTCCTGCTGCTTCTTCCGCCGTCATCGAAAACTGCTCAGAGCTTCTTCAGGTCTGCCGTCGCCGGTCCCGCCAGCACCTTCCCGGTCGCCGAGAACCGCGAGCCGTGGCAGGGGCAGTCCCAGCTCTTCTCCGCCGTGTTCCAGTCCACGATGCAGCCCACGTGCGTGCACACGGCTGAGCATTCGGTCAACGTGCCGTGCTCATCCCGGTATGCGGCGACCTTGCGAAGGCCTCGACGGACGACGCGTCCCTCGCCATTCGCGATCGAACCCACGTCGTCCACCTGACCGGGCGTCACGTAGTCGGCGAACTGCGCCGCCACATCGGCGTTCTCTCTCGCCAGAGTCGCGAGTTCCGCGCGGTGCAGCGTAACGCGCCGGGGATCGTACAACTTGGCCCAGCGATGATCCTTGCCCTGGAGCAGATCGCCCAGCAGAAGTCCGGCGATCGTGCCGTGGGTCATCCCCATGCCCGAATCGCCCGAGGCCATCCATACATGCTCGGCGCCATCCGGGTTCCTGCCGATGAAGGCCAGGTAGTCGTACGGTTCGAGCACCTGACCTGTCCACTGCGCCATCCGCTCGCCGGCAATCGGCCATCGCGCGCGTGTCCAGTCCTCCAGGCGTGCGAACCGGTCGCCTGCGTCGTCCTCATGGGCCGTCTTGTGGTCTTCGCCGCCGACGATCAGCGCGTCGCTCTCGGCGTCGATCGGCTGGATGCGGGCATAGTGGTACGGGTCTCCCGTGTCCCAGTACAGCGCGTCGGGCACGCTCGCTTTCGGCACCCGGAAGGCGACGACGAAACTGCGATACGGCGCCGCCTTCACGTGCGTCACCACGAGGTCGCTGATCGAGCCATTGGTGCAGACCACGACGTCGTCAGCCGCGACGGTGAATCTGCTGCGCGTCGTCACCATCGCGGGCGCGCCGCCCACGATCTTGTCCGCTCCGCTTCCGCCGTAAATCACGCCGCCCGCGTTCTCGATCGCGCGGGCGAGTCCGGCCATGTACCGCAGGATATGGAAGCGACCCTGCGCCGGAAAGCGCAGCGCGGGGCCGCTGTTCCATCCACGCACCGGCGTGGACGACTCCAGCGTGACACCGCTTAGCCCGGCACGCCGTGCCGCCGCCTGCTCGTCGGTCAGCAGCTCCGGGTCGTCCCCCTCGGCGCAGAACAGGTAGCCGTCGAGCCGGGCGAAGTCGCAGTCGATCCGCTCCTCGCGCACGATCCGCTCGATGACGTCGATGGCGGCGGTGTGGCTCTCCGCCGCGAGCCGCGCATTGTCGACGCCGACTGCCTTTTCGAGCACGAGATAGCGATCGTCGATCGCGTTCGAGAGGTGCGCCGTGGTGCGCCCCGTCTCGCCACTCGCGACCTGATCGAGCTCGAGCACGACGACACGCTTTCCTGCACGCGCGAGATGGTAGGCCACACTCAGCCCTGCGATGCCAGCACCGACGACGCAGACGTCCGTCACGAGATGCTCGCTGAGCGGCGGACGCGAGGGAATGGATGCAGTGTCCTGCCAGAGCGAGCGAGTCATGTTGGGCGGTATTTCTGGGGTGGTGTTGAGCCTGACTGAGCCCTCTCCCTGCAGGACGCGAACCACTGAGACGTTCGCGATCGCGAACTGGACGCGGAGCGCGTGAAGGCGGGGGTGACGGCGTGAAGCCGTGAGCGATGAGCGGCATGCCCTTGCCGAGCAACTGGCTTTCCGCTTCGCGCGGCCAGCGTTCCCGGCCTCCCGTGCGTCTCTCTTCTATAATCAAGGAAGAGCTCAGCACGACAGCACGTCGCCCGCTTCACGCATTCCGGCGTTCGCCGGTCATCCGCCCTCAGCTGAACACCATCCCCACCCCATGAACATCCGCCTACTCTCCATCTCGGCGATGGCCGCCGCGGCCGCGTGCTCGCCGAGCACGCCGCCCTCCACGACGCCGACGCCGCAACCCGCGGCCAACGGG
>JAJAYP010000029.1 GCA_026786185.1 Gemmatimonadaceae bacterium | reverse complement strand
GCTGGGCGCTGATGGTCAGCGGGACGCAAAGCGCGATGAGCGCGACAAGTCGACGGTGCATGCAATTCCAGGCGGGGAGGGCGGCGACGGCGAAGGCTCGGCGGCGCCCCGTACCCGCGGAACGCCTCGTGGTTCCGACGAGCGGAGGGACTCGTCAGTCGGCAGGGAGTTACGGCGCGAGGCGACGGTCGATCTCCCAGTGGTGGCCTTTGACGAGTGCAGGGCATCGTTACCGGGGACGAGTGTAGGCCGCCTGCCCAAGGTAGTCGCGCCGTAGTCCCTCATGGTGCATCGCGACGCTTGGATGCCCGAGCTCGTAGCTCGTGCCTGCGGTACACCAGGTGACGTGATCCGCCACTCCCATGAGCGCTGGTACTTCATGTCCGGTGAGAACGACGGCCATGCCGTTCCCAGTCAACCCCCGAAGGAGTTGCCCGAGCTCCTCTGCATCCTTGGACGCAATCCCCCGGAACGGCTCATCAGCCAGAAGGCAGTGGGGGTGACGCACCACGACTGCTGCGATCTCCGCGCGACGGAGCTCGCCGCCCGAAAGCGCTGAAGGTTTCTTGCGCCCAAGATCGACGACTCCGACCGAATCGAGCGCATCATCGACTGACGTGCCGCGAAACTGACGCTGGAACAGGTCAAGTTGCATGCGAACGGGAAAGGCACTGGAGAACAGGTCGTGGTCCGGCAAGTAGAACAATCCGCGCGCCGCGAGCTGTGGCAACCGCGCCGTCAGGAGCGCCTCACCATCGTAGTGCACGGTGCCCGTGTCGGGCTGGATCCACCCTGCCGCAATCTTCAGCAATGTCGACTTGCCGGCGCCATTCCGGCCGAGCACGACGCGCAGCTCGCCCGCTACCGCACGTAGCGATCCCGAGGAGAGCACTCGGCGGCCGCGAAAAGACTTCGTGACGCAATCGGCTACCAGGAGCGGCTTCACTCGATCATACTGCCGAGGACTGCAATCGCGCTCTCGCCGACGAGCGCCGGACACGCGAAGAACGATGCACGTGCGAAGGGGGAGACCCCAAGGTTCTCGAGCAAGGCTCGCTCATGCCGACGACGCACGTCTGCCAATCCGAGTGCGATGCAGGACACGACAAGCAGTACGGCAGACGACAAGTCGAGGTATAGTGGATGTCCGCCGTCGAGGGCGATCATCGCCCCGGCGAGAAGTCTGGCAACAACCCAGAGTCGCATGCCACGCGCGGCGAAGTGCGCGATGATCAGTGTGTTCGGTCGCATGCGGCGAGACGTGGATGCTGCTGCTACCTGACTTCCGCCCTGTGGCCCGTGCGCCACTCTGACGCCCTTCCTCGGCTCACGACGCGATCGTGCGTTATCGTGGCGGTGTCGGTGGCGGTGGGGCGACTGGACGCCCGACCGGGGGTTGTGACTGATCTCGCAAGACACATGCGGCCAGACCTGCGCGTACGCTGTCTGCCCGATGACACAGTCGTTCAATCGTCGCCGAATCCATCGCCGAGGTTCGCGCCTTGGTCAAGGCCGCGGACTGTCGCTCACCCGAGTCGGACTTCGGTGGATGAGTGCATGCAGCGAGCATGCTCGTCAATGCAATCGCGACAAGCGTGTTCATCGATCCCTCCAACTCTGTGTTCGTACGACGGCGTAGCTCTGCGGTGGCGGTCGAGCGGTGCGGGCTCTGACGAAGGGTGACAGCGGGTCTGTCCAACATGATGCACCTTGATGGGCGTCAGGGCCAGCGTTCCCGAAGCCATTGTTCGTCTGACGCCGTCAAGGGAAAGAAGCGGACTGTGTCCGACGCGAAAGCTGCGGGTCGGCATCTGGCCGGGCGTCCGCACATGAGCGTGGTGGAATCGCGGTTGTGCGTTAGCCCCAGTACGTGCCCGAGCTCATGCGCAGCCACGTTGCGGACGGTGTTCGGCAGCGACAGCGGTAGTATGTCCGACCGGCGGACCGCGACCACGCCCGGGCTCCCGGATCGCCAAAGGACGCCGAACGAAATCAGATCGGTGTGCGACAGCGCGATGATGATGTCTCCCGGCGCGTCCGAAAGGCTTGCGTGAAGGCGATCGGTGGCTGGACCTCGGCCGAACATGACCTCACCGCTTGCTGCGCGAAGGACATCATCGGGAATGGACTCGTTGCGGATGGTACCTGAATCCAGCTGCACCTGCCGCCCGAGCCGACGGAGCTCACTGCTCCAGTGAGCGATCGCCTCACGGACGGGCGCCATTCTCGGATCGGCCGGGGTGCCGAGTATCGTGACCCGAAGTCGTAGTCCATTGGACGTGTGCTCCAGCGTGGCAGCATCGACGCGACCGGAATCACGACACGCGACCGCTCCGACTAAAACGATCGAGAAGAGGTGCCAAATGTGTGTTCTTCGCATGGAGACCATTCATGTAGTCAGCCATTAGGGGTCGACCGTGAGAGTGGCACTCGCCCCTTCCTGCCCATTGAAGTAGCCGCGTACGCGATAGGTCCCGACGGCAAGCGGCCATCCACCTGTCCTCCACACGCGTATCGACAGGACGTTTTCGGCGCGTTTCATCGCACCCGGAGGAAACACGTACTCATGCTGGCCCCAGTAGTCCCCACCGGGCCCGGCGTTGAACTGGTTCGTGTCTCGGGCGATGCGATAGCTGTGCTCGAGCGCGCGGCTCTGCGCTGGGTCGCCGACGAATACATAGGGTGGCCCCCCCGGAAGGCGGATCGTATCCCGCCCGGGGTTCAGCGCGATGACGCGCACCCTGACCGTGGCGTTAAAGTCACGTAGCGAGATGCGGGTAGGATGGAGTTCTGCCCAGACACGGAGTCGCGACTCGGTATTTGGCTGCATGATGGCTGACGGCGCGCCGCAGCTCACAGCGAAGACGGCGAACAGGATGCTGCCAACGCTGCGCGTGATTGAGTTCACCGTGCGTACCATTGCCATTCTGGTTCGTTGGAATAGAGCTGCCCGACGCTAACGCTCATCGGCGGACGTCCTCCCAATATGCGCTTACGCTCACTCAGTCGCGATGGTGAACGCGCTTGCCGATGAATTCGCTGAGCCTCACCGACCGCCGCCGGCGCACGCCCAGCCCGCGGCAAGAATCACGGCCCCGCTAATCGCATAGCGCAGCGTGCGGTGGCTCACCACGATGAATGGCAAAGCGGCCATGATCAACGCTGCAACCCACTGCGCGGGCGTAAGTCCAACGTACCGCACATCCGCAACGCGCAGCATGTCGAAACCGAAACGGACCGGGAGGTACAGCGCAGCGAATGCCGTGAGATAGAATCCGGCTGGCCGATGTCGGCGATTCCACATGGCGAAAAGAGGAACAACGGCAAGTGAGAGATACAGGAACTCGTAGAGCCCGAGATCATGGAATCCCATCGTCGGCGCGGCCTGCGGAAGCACGAGACCCCCGGCGCGATAAACACCGCCCAGATACTCGAGCGCGGCATCGGTCCTGAGGCTGATCGCGAGAGGGAACGTGGTCACAGTTCCCGGATGATCATGCGCAAGCGCACACCCGAATCGTCCGATCGCGAGGGCCGCGGGAAAGACAAACGCGATCGCGTCGAGGTAGGCGAGCTTCTTACGCCGATCCTCATCGCGAGCATGCCTGGCGAAAAAGAGCACCGCGGCGGCGAGGCCGCCGAGCAGTCCTCCGAAGGAACTGATGTCCTCCCAGACACGGAGTAGCAACCACGGATCGCTGCGCAGCTTTTCCGGGAAGTAGAGCACCACGGAGAAGAAGTGTGCGCCGAGGAGGCCGCCAAGCAGCATCCACCCCCCGAGACGCTGACCGAGCAACGGGTCCAGCCCCACACTGGCGAACCGCCGCTGGGCGAGCGTGAGGCCTGACCATGCGGCTACCGCGACGGCGACGCCGAACGCGTGAATGGCAAGCGGCCCAATGTGCCACACCGGCTGCTCGAAGTAAGGAAGCATTGGCACGACTCCTCGCGCTGTATGGCAATCCGCGTGTCCAACTACCGATCCCGAATCCTAGCGGACCCACGACAGAATAGCGTGGGCGTCCGCGAGCCTGGGTTTCCGTGTTGAGGCGGCGATGCTCGCTGCGCACCGTACGGCGATGCTCGCGGCGCACCGTACGGCGAAAGGCGTGCGGCGCGTCGTGTGGCGGAGCGCGTACGGCGGGCGGCGTGGGAACTCGGAGCGCGGCCGGCGCAAGCGCCGTCCGCACGTAATGGAAGACGGGACCGCCTTGGGC